>CAYSLK010000082.1:0-10748 GCA_964431885.1 uncultured Dehalococcoidia bacterium
CAAGAAATTAAGAATACTATTTCTCCTCAAGAAACCCTTATGGTAGTCGATGCTATGTTTGGACAGGAAGCTGTTGCAGCTGCTCAACGATTTCACGAGTAGATAGGTCTAACAGGGATTGTTCTAAGCAAACTGGATGGAGATGCACGTGGTGGTGCAGCTCTTTCTATAACCTCTGTTACGGGAGTGCCTGTAAAATATATTGGGGTAGGCGAGAGATCAAATGCTCTAGAGGAATTCATTCCAGATCGCTTGGCTTCTCGTATATTAGGTATGGGTGATGTTCTAACCCTTATTGAAAAAACCCAATCTACTGTCAGTGAAGAGCAGGCCCTGGAATTAGAAAAGAAGATCCGCCAAGCCACATTTGATCTAGAAGACTTTTTAGGTCAGTTACAGCAATTAAAAAAGATGGGTCCTCTTAACCAAATACTCGATATGATACCTGGAATGGCATCACTTAAACAGCAAACCTCAGCTCAATCCCTAGATGGTGATCAGTTGAAAAAAGTTGAGGCAATAGTGTATTCGATGACACCAGTAGAGCGCCAGCGTCCTGATACCATAGATGGGAGCAGACGCAGGCGAATAGCGAACGGAAGCGGTACAACACCCCAGGATGTAAACAGGCTCTTAAATCAATTTAAACAAATGCAAAAGCAAATGAAAAGACTAACTACGATGAAGGGACGCCGTGATGTGATGCGCATGATGAAACAAGGTAATAACGGAAATCCTTTCGGAATTTAGTTTAGTTACTAATAGTTTATTATTTCCATATGCGAAAAGATATCATATTAATTAAGTTTGTATTTATTGATTAAGTTATGTTTGACTCTTGAACCTGTCAGATGGTCAAGTGGAGTGCTGCGTCTTTGTGTCAGGGCATATCAATAAATTGACCACTGGCTTGTTGGCTGTTTTAATGACTCTCACAAAAATTTTATCAGAGTTAATGCGTGAGAATGAACATTACGGATCCACTTTCTTGCCTTGACACTAGCTGTGGGCACCTTTAACATGAGATAGAGTCAAATTTTGTAAAAGGCTCTTTAAAAATCTAGATTTGGGGGGTGAGTAGCGTGGACACTACACTTTATGTGGTCGCGATACCATTCATCCTGATCGGTCTTGTAATAGGAGTGATAAGCGGTTATTTTGGTAGACGATGGATATATGGAAGACGCTTTGAGGCATCTCAACTAGAAGCTAATAAGATTCTGGAAGAGGCCGACAAGAAACAGGCCAATATCTTAATTGATGCAGAGAAAGAGGCTCTAAGGCTTCGTTCCGTAGGTGAAAAAGAGGTGCGAGACTGGCGGTCAGAAGTTCAACGCCAGGAGCGACGGGTTTTCAATAGAGAAGAGAATATTGAGCGACGAGCTCACAATCTTGAACGAAGAGAAAAGAATCTTTCGCAAAAAGAGAAGCTAGCAGACGATATTCAGTCAGAAATCGGTGAATTAAAGAAAAAGGAACTTGAGAAGCTAGAAGAAATATCCAATCTCTCTAGTAGCGATGCCAAAGATTTGCTTGTGAGTCAAGCAGAGGAAGAAATTCAATATGAACTGGCACGCCTCTACAGAGATATGGAAGAAGCTTCAAAAGTAGAAGCAAATGACAGGGCCCGAGTGATTCTGACTGATTCTATACAGCGACTCTCCTCCGATGTAGTTACCGATGTGACAGTTTCCAACGTTCCGCTACCTAGTGACGACATGAAAGGTCGTTTAATAGGCCGAGAAGGAAGAAATATACGAGCTATAGAAAAGAGAACTGGAGTAGATCTTATTATAGATGAGACTCCAGAGGCTGTGACGTTGTCTTGCTTTGATCCAATAAGAAGAGAAGTAGCAAGAGTAGCCATTTCACGATTGATAGTAGACGGTCGTATCCATCCGGCTCGCATTGAAGAAATGGTCAGTAAGGCAGAGAAAGAACTAGATGAGACCATCTGGAAGACCGGAGAGCAGGCTGTACTAGATTCAGGTGTTAGAGGTCTTAATCCTGATATGATCAAGCTCTTAGGGCGTCTAAAGTATCGCTATAGCTATGGGCAAAATGTACTAAATCATTCTATGGAAGTGTCATATTTAGCTGGTTTACTAGCCTCAGAAGTTGGAGCTAATGTAAAGACGGCCAAGGCCGGAGGTTTATTGCACGACATTGGTAAAGCATTAACTCATGAAGTGGAAGGACCTCATGCCCAAATTGGTGCAGATGTAGCTACCAGGAATAAGATCGCTGGTGCGATATGTACTTGTATACGAGAGCACCATGACGACGAAATGAGTTCTGCTGAATCTTTTATAGTTGCTGCCGCAGATGCTATAAGTGCGGCGCGTCCTGGATCAAGAAGAGATACTGTGGAACAATATGTTCAGCGATTAGAGGCATTAGAAGAAGTAGCGGGCTCATTCGATGGTGTGGAAAAGTGCTTTGCCATTCAGGCTGGAAGAGAAGTTAGAGTCATGGTGGAGCCGGAGACAATAGATGACATTTCTGCATCTAAGCTGGCTAGAGATATAGTAAAAAAGATTGAAGAGAATTTAGCGTATCCTGGTCAGATTAAAGTGACTGTTATTAGGGAAAGTCGATCTGTAGAATACGCTAAATAGATTCAGGTCACTTTAAATCGTCTGAATACAGTGGGCCATGATTGTAGTACAAGATGGTTTTCCCTGAATGCGTTGATTCTAGTGTCTGATCGTTGCTCATAACAATGAAGGATTTTTGATGTGGTAGAAGTAGACCTACATCTACACACTACTTTTTCCGATGGAATGCTTAGCCCAACTGAGCTTGTTTCGCTGTGCGCGAAGCGTGGACTAAAAGTAATTTCAATCAGTGATCACGATTCGACTGAAGGACTGGAAGAGGCATTTCAAGCAGCTCGGGCATATCCGGAATTAACTGTAATTCCTGGAATAGAATTGAGTACGGATATCCCGGGATCCGAGATACATATTCTCGGCTATTTTGTGAATTATAAATCGGTCAATTTTCAAAAAGTCCTCGAAACCTTTAGAGCTGGTCGACAAAGTCGTGCATCTAGTATGGTCGAGAGATTAAATGAATTAGGTATTAATATAGAATGGGAGCGGGTACAGGCTATTTCAGGCGGAGGAGCAATTGGTAGACCTCATATAGCACAGGCTATGGTCGAAAAAGGATACGTTAAGTATCCAAAGGAAGCATTTGATAGTTTTATCGGTAAAAACGGACCAGCCTATGTTGAACGAACGAAATTGACCCCGGCAGATGCAATAAGTATGTTGATAGACAATGGCGCTCTACCTGTGATTGCTCATCCGACATATTCCGTCACTAAGTCAGACAGAGGAGAGGTTTCAGACCTGAAAGATATTTTGAATGATTTTAAGAAGGCCGGCTTGGTCGGAATGGAAGTTTTCTATTCCGATTATACTCCAGAACAGGTTAATTACTTAGAGCGCCTGTCTATAGAGTTGGATTTGATTCCCTGTGGCGGAAGCGATTATCATGCTTCAGGTAATCCTGATGAACCTGAACCTGGATCTGTCGGCCCTCCTATGGAAACGTTTGATAGATTGAGTGAGTTGAATTCAAATTAACCTGGGTGCCTAAGTATTTTTGTCCACTGTATGAAAAGTCATTAGTGTAAAATAAAGTCTTTTTCACCAACTTACTATAACCTTTAACAATAACAACTTTCTTTATGTATGATATGTATATTTCGGGATTACTTATAGTTGGCTCCTATTTTTGGGCTTCAATTCCTTCAGCGTATTTGGTATCTAAATATATTAAGGGAATTGATATTAGGGATTATGGTTCCGGAAATATGGGCGCCACTAATGTAATGGCTCACGTAGGCAGATTTTCTGGATTTTTCTTAGGTGTTTTTGACTGCCTGGGAAAAGGAGTCTTACCAGTTTCTATAGTTTCTGTTATGAATCAGAGTGATGCTGTAAAGGTAGCAGTAGCTTTAGTCTCTATTGTGGGGCACAATTGGACTCCATTCCTGAAATTTACTGGAGGAAGAGGAGTCGCGACTGCCATGGGAGTTATAATAGGTTTCCAGTTATGGCCTGAATGTGCTGTTTTAGTAGTGGTTTTGGGGATACTAGGAAGGATTCTCATTGGAGAAACGGCTTTGTGTACTCTCCTGTCAGTATTACTGTTACCTGCACTAATCTTCTTTTTTAATGAGTTAGGATTATTTGATCGTTCCATAGAGATTTTATTTATGTCTATTGGCATCTGCGTGGTAGTCGTGCTCAAGCGTGTTACAGCCAATTGGGAAAGACTTCCTGAAGGCTATAGCAGGACTAACGTGATATTCAATCGAATCATATGGGACAGAGATCTCCGAAACAGGGTCGAATGGACTTCACGGTCTCCAGAATCGCATGATAGCGAAAGTTCAAATGTAAACGGTGAGAACGTTGGCAGTTAAGTTTTGTGAGCAACATCCGTCTAATGAAACGCATGTGTCATGTAGTAAGTGCGATAGGGCTATATGCCCTATATGTATGATAGATACTCCCGTCGGCCTCCGCTGCAGGCGTTGCGCTCGGCTGAAAAGATTACCGACCTACCAGCTTGACGGGCGATATTTGTCCAGAGCAGTATCAGTCGGAATAGTAAGTGCAATTTTAGCAGGTGTTGCGGTAATTCTTTTACGAAATTTCTTTCCTTTGATTTCATTTGTGGGATTAGTCATATTAGGTTTCGCTGGATATTTCATTGGCGAGCTGATAAGTCGTGCCGTGAGAAGGCGACGCGGCAAAATCCTTAAGATTATTGCTGCGGCTAGTGTGTTTTTGTCATTTATTATAATTTCTTTTGGAAGCTTATATATATTCGGGATAGTTGATATTTCGTTATATATGTTTTTAGGACTTGGTTTTGCAGTTTATCTGGCAATATCCAGATTTTAATAATCAATAAATTTTTCCTGTTTCGAATTACTCAATGTAAATGCGTTTAGCGAACTTTATACAGATAGAACGGAGTCTGTTGACAGAATATGGATACAGTAATAGCATCCGACTTAAAGTAGTAACAAAGAAGGTGACCTGAAGCAGGATTTCATTGGATGCGAACATCATTGATATTCTCCTACATGACAGGGAAACATCAAATGTGAGGATTGTTAGAATAGTAGACGTTAACGAAAAGACTGTCGGAAGATGTCTTAAATTTGTGTAAGCCAGTTATATTAGTATTGTAAGTCTGATTAACCTAGAGAAGACAGCTTTAGTAGCAGAGGACGTATTGCTTTAGATGGTTGTTTCTGTTACATACTGCTGAGATATTTAAAAAGTTTGGTAGTTTAGGTGAAGGGGCCTACAAAATAATCTGAGTATTCAGAGTTTAATATAGAGTGTTTTCTCAACTATAGTAATTTGATTTTTGATCTAGGGAGAGCGATATTGCTAAAGACGATTAATTGTGGAGATCTACGGATTGAGCACGTTGGAAATACTGTGACTTTAGCCGGGTGGGTGCACAGGCGGAGAGATCATGGTAACGTGGTTTTCATAGATCTTAGAGACCGTTATGGAATAGTACAAGCAGTTTTTGATCCTGATATTTCGCCACTGGTTCATTCTAAGGCTGTTGAACTGAGGAATGAATGGGTAATTCAGATGACAGGAGAAATTGTAAAGCGTCCTGAAGGAATGACAAACCCCGATTTACCGACTGGTGAAGTGGAATTTAAAGTGAATGAACTAGTTGTCTTGAATGAATCGAAAACTCCCCCATTTGATGTCAATGAGGAGACCGAAGTTGACGAACTCATTAGGTTAAAATACAGGTATATAGATCTTCGCAGAGTTCGTATGCGTGATATGCTCATAGCCCGACACAATGTTATCAACTACATACGGCGATTTCTTGACGATCGAGATTTTCTTGAGATTGAAACCCCTATATTAATTAAGAGTACTCCTGAAGGAGCTAGGGATTACTTGGTCCCGAGCCGTCTTTCCCCAGGGTCTTTCTATGCCTTACCACAATCACCACAACAACTGAAACAATTACTGATGGTAGCGGGAGTTGAAAAATACTTTCAAATTGCTAGGTGTTTTAGAGATGAAGATCCCCGGGCCGATCGACAACCTGAACATACACAACTTGACCTTGAAATGAGTTTTGTGAATCAGGAGGATGTGCTTACTCTTATTGAAGAATTGTATACGCGTCTGGTAAAAGAGCTTTTCCCTCTAAAGCGTGTCCTGTCACCTTTCCCTCAACTCACTTATCTCGAATCTATGGAGCAATATGGGACTGACAAGCCTGATCTTAGGTATGGATTGCATATGTCAGATCTTTCAGATATAGCCGGTAACACAGATTTGAGAGTCTTTCGTTCCGTGCTGGAGAACCGAGGCTTGGTCAAAGGATTCGCAGTTCCCAAATGCGCTGATTACTCCAGAAGACAAATAGATGAATTAACAAACTTAGCCAGGAGCAGAGGAGCGCAAGGCTTAGTCACGATAGCTTTAACAGGTACTTCTGGTGATTTGAAGGACTTAACAGAAGACCAAATTAAATCCCCGGTAGCAAAATTCCTAAGTTTAGATCAAGTTAAGTCTATAGCTAGCAGAATGGATGCAGATGTTGGCGACTTGATATTGATAATTGCAGGCGAAAATAAGACCACAAACATGGCATTAAGCTACTTACGTGAAGAGATGGGCCGTAGATTAGGACTTGCTGATCCAAATTTGATCGCATTTGCTTTTATAATCGACTTTCCTTTGTTTGAGTGGGATGATGAACAGAGTAAGTGGGATGCAATGCACCATCCGTTTAGCATGCCTCAATCAGGTTATGAAAACTATATAGAAAGTGACCCTGGAAAAGTAATAGGACAGTTGTATGACTTGGTGGCGAATGGTGAAGAGTTGGCTAGTGGGAGTATAAGAATACATAATAGAGACTTGCAGGAAAGAGTCTTCAAGGTTTTGGGATATTCAACGGAAGAAGTTAACAGGAGATTTGAGCAACTTCTCACGGCACTCGAATTTGGTGCACCGCCGCATGGTGGCATAGCTCCTGGTATTGATAGACTAATCATGACTCTCACTGGTAATGACAATATACGTGAAGTTATCGCGTTTCCCAAAACTCAAAGCGGTTTTGATCCTTTGTTTGAAGCACCGTCACCTGTTGATGATAATCAACTTCGAGATCTTCATTTAAGAATAACTTAAAGATAAGGCTCTAAAGTTGATGTAATGAAGACCTTGCCTTGTGGAAAGAGCTTATGATTTATGGCATCGTCGGTTATAAACGCGACATATCATGAGTCACGTACCATACTCATTAGAGGTGTACGTTCTGCCTGGTTTCGATTATGGATTGGTTGATGTTTTAGATACAAATAATTTGGCATTTAATATCTACATATAAGTTTAATTTAGGAACAATCCCCAGTGTTTTTTATGCAAACTATAATTCCATTTGAAAGAAAACTACAGATTACAAGTCATGTTTTGATGGGAAATATCTTGAAGTTTATAGTAATGCAAATATTAATCATGGGTCTCTTTGTTCCTGCTTGTCAGACGAATCAAGTAATTAATGAGGCGTCAGTACAAGAGAATGATCTCGTTACCCCGGTAAATATCTCCACCCCAATCTCAGTACCCACCACAAATTCTATTTTGCCTGAGGACACAGTAGTGGTTGCGGAAAAAACAGAATCCTCGACAGTTATCCCTGAGTCAGGATCTGATATTCAAATTACTACGTTTGATTCAACAGGAGAGAGTCCACGAGCCTTAATGTTTGATGGAGAATATATTTGGACCACTATGATGAAAGGAAACACAGTCTCTAAGATGTCTGTTGATGGTGACGTTATAGGGGTTTATTCGGTAGGTAATAGGCCTAGAGGTTTAGCATTTGACGGAGAAAATGTATGGGTGGCAAACGGCGGAGATAATACGGTAATGAAGATAACGCCGGAAGGTGATTTGCTAAACATAATACGTATAGGTACTGGAAGAACCGCTCCATCGGGGCTACTATTCGACGGAAAATTTATTTGGGTTGCAGCCTCGTGGGGAAATAATATTACTAAACTCAATCTCGATGGTGAAGTTGTTAAAACAGTACCTATACCAGGGGCCCATCCATCACCATGGGCTTTGGCATGGGATGGAGAAGCCGTCTGGGTTGCAAGTATAGGTGTCGAAAACATTCATAGAATTGATCGAAACGGTAAATTAATAGGTGAATTCACGGTAAGTAAATATATTCCTCATGATCTTGGTCCTTGGTCTAATTCGTGGTCAGGTGGTCCGGCAGGAATAACATTTGATGGAGACAATATTTGGGTGGCCAATGGTCAGAAAGAGGTTGTCACTAAATTAACAACGACAGGTGAAATAATAGGAGAATATCCTGTAGACGGCTGGCCGATGAGTATAATGTTCGACGGTAGACATATATGGGTTACTATGTATTTCGATGCCGAGCTGTTGCGGATGAGTTTGGATGGTACCATTCTAGGTCGATTCGAGATGCTTAGAGGTCCCTATGACGTAATGTTTGATGGTCAATTTGTCTGGATAGCTAATTTGGAAGACAATGCCATAACTCGTGTTGAAAGATAACTAGTTAAAAAATTTAATTATAGATGAATGCCTGTCGTAATCGAATGTGGCTAAAGTTCAGGACTTTTCATAATTATAGACAGAATTGGAGGTTTTATTGATGGTATGGACATCCACCCGTTGGCGGAAATGTATAAGTTCTTATGCGTTTTTGGTCATTAGTGCATTGGTTGTTGTTGTTGTAATGGCTGTTGGCATGTTCTTTGGCACAAGAATGGTTATAGGAGAGAAAGGACCTCACAATTTACGTGTTGTGGTTGAGACTTTTGGTGCAGAGGTTTTTGATCCGTCTATGGATTCGTTTACAGGCCTATATCTTCATTCACATATGTTCGATTATATGCTTGGCATTGGGTCGAATGGAAAGCAAGATTTCATTTTGGGCGCATTGTCTAGGTGGGAAACTAAGTCCAATGGCAAGGAATTCGAGCTTGTTCTGAAGAAAGGTATGAGATGGCACGACGGAAAAATGGTGACGTCAGCAGATATTCAGTTTAGTCTTGAACACTACATGCGCCGAGATTCATCTTGCGCTGCATGCCCGGGTTTAAAGAGGGATGTTAAGGACATAGAATTGATCGACAATCTTTCTGCAAGAATTAGATTAAAGGTGCCGGATATTGTGTTCATTGCGAGGTTTGGACCGTTAGAAGCTGATATGCCATTGCTACCTAAGCACCAATTTGAGAAGGTAGGGACAGTCACCTTTAACAAAGAGCCTTTGGGTAGCGGACCCTGGAAGTTTGGGAGCCATGTAAAAGGAGAATTTGCAGAATTTGAGAAGAATCTCAATTATTGGAATCATGAAAGAGTCCCAACAATAAATGTCCTAAAGTTACATCAGGTGACTGAGGAAGATTCAAGGATCGCAATGCTGGAATCTGGAGTCGTTGATATCGTACCGATTGGACCTGGCAATGTGGAAAAATTAAAGAATAAAGGATTTCAGATAAAAGGACCGCAGAATATTATTAGCACTACAATAAGGTTTCTGATGAGTTATGATGAGTCTTTCCTAACCTATCATTTGGACTTCAGGAAAGCTCTCATATATGGAACAGACCTTGCCTTAAATGTTTCAACTATCTATCCAGAAGAGTCAGCAACTGTGGCAAGAGGATCAGCATTATTCCGTCCGTTCACACCCGGTTATGACTCGGACCTTGACACATATCCTTATGACCCTAAGATCGCTAAAAGTCTTTTAGATGGGGTAGGTTACGATGGCGAAACTATTCAGTTATATTCCTTGCCGGCGTATGGATTGATGAAATTGCCTCAGATTAATGAAATGATCGCGAGAGATTGGAGGCGAATTGGTTTACAGGTTGACGTTATTGAAATTGACTGGATTTCACTAGCCGCAAAAATGCAATCTAGACCTCAGTGGTTTGATGATCCTAAAATTATATCTATGTTCCAGGGAGCAGCTCCTGTTCGCCCTAGGGCGGTCTTGGATCAAATGAGGAGATATATGACAGACGCTGATGGGGCGATATTGGCTTATCCAGACATAGAAAAGGGAAACAGGATATTTTCAGAGATTAATGGAACCTTAGATGAATCAGACAGAGAAACTTTGCTGAAAAAATTGAATCGTGAAATGTATGACGAGTTTTGGGCAATTCCTGTGTTATGGTCACACGATACTTACGCCATTAGTCCGGATTTAAAGGGATGGTTGCCGACAGATGGTGTATCAACAGATCTTCATTTTGAAACTGTTAGAGGGCGCTAGTTTTTAAATGTTCTGTAACTGTACCAACAGCAATCTCTTACTCCTTTTGAGGTGTTGACAAGGATCGAAGGACGATGATAAGGTACGGACGCTCTATGTTTGGGAGGGGGTGTGGTTCCCCTGATAACCGTATTGCGTCCAAAACTGGGGCTTTAATCCCCGATAATTTAAGGAGAGGGTGGATGAATAGAATAGTTGTTTCTTTAGTTGTGTCGGCGATGTTTGCTGTCCTTCTGGTAGCTTGTGGTGATGATGCTGCAGCTCCTGCGCCTATCGTGGTAGAGAAGGAAGTAATTGTCGAACGAGAAGTCGTCAAGGAAGTGGAAGTTGAGAAGGTAGTAGAGAAAAAAGTCGTACAGACTGTTGTGAATGTGAAGCAGATTATCACTACCGTAGCG
>CAYSLK010000083.1:0-18323 GCA_964431885.1 uncultured Dehalococcoidia bacterium
GGACAACGACTGACTAGCTATGTAACTACCGTGACAGGTCCCAGACAAGCCAGTGAAGAAGATGGTCCTGAGGAATTTCATTTGGTTATTGTGGATAACGGACGAACCAAACTTCTTGAGAATCCTGATCTACGAGAAACCCTATACTGTTTAAGATGTGGAGCATGCCTTAACGCATGTCCCGTTTACAGAAAGGTAGGGGGACATTCGTACGGCTGGGTATATTCTGGTCCTATAGGAGCTATAGTATCACCCGTATTAACTAATCTCTCCGATTCCAAAGATCTACCCTTTGCCTCAACATTATGTGGAGCCTGCAAAGAAGCCTGTCCAGTAAAGATTAATATCCCACGTATGCTCCTTTACCTCAGAAAAGAACTGACAGAAGGCAATTCAAATTCTAAATATAGGAACGTAGGAATTCCAGAAAGACTCGCCATGAAAATATGGGGCCTGTCTATGGCCAATTCAATCACATTGAAAATTACCAACAGAATTATAAAGTTACTTCAAATACCTTTCCTTAGGAATGGGAGAATCACCAAGTTGCCACCGCCTCTTTCTGGTTGGACCATGCATCGAACTCTTCCAAGATTAGCATCAAAGCCGTTTAACAAGATTTGGAGTGAATTCTTTGAAAACAATAATTCTTGAATTGGTACAATTTTTTATTCTATGTTGTAGTATTTAGATATGAATAACCGTGATAAATTTCTTCTTAAGATCCGAAAAGCCTTGGGACGTTCAGAGGAGATTCTTCCTGATCACTCAAATAACATTACATCAATGTTTGAGAGTGAATCTGTTGTTAACTCCAAAGTAGAATTAATACGCAAACATATCTTGGATCAATATAGAGACTTAGTATCTGAAATGGCCGAAAGTGCGTTGCAAGCAGGATGGAAAACAAAAGTTGTTAACTCAAACTTTGAAGCCGCTGAATACATTAAAAGAATATCTGCAGAGCTCAAAGCATCCAAAATTATATGTTCTACACAGCCAATCATAAAAGAACTGAACTTGCCAAAGATTTTCCATGACACAAAACTTACAATCAAAACCGGTGCTGTTGACCAAAATTCAAACGATGAACAAAGGACTTTACAAAGATCTGCCATAAGATTAAATGCTATTCAGGCTGATATAGGTATAACTGGTGTTGACTACGCGATATTGGAGACGGGGTCCTGCGTGATCATCCCAAATACAGGTGTGAGCCGACTAGTCTCTTTACTACCTCCAGTGCATATAGCCATTGTTGAAGCCAGGCAAATCCTGCCCAGCTTAGACGAATTATTCACATTAACGAGACACAACTTCCTTAATGGAAATCTGTCTAGTTATATGAATATTATTACAGGTCCTAGTCGTACCGCAGATATAGAATACACGATTGTGACGGGAGTACATGGACCAGCAGAAGTACACATGATTATAATTGAATAGGTAACTTCTTTAAGAAAAAATTCTACTTCCAAGTTTCATGAAACGTAAAGATTCCTCTGTGGCGTTACTTATTAACTTAAAGGCGTTGCTCGATGCCATATCTAATGTCATGGGGCCTGGGGTAATTGCAGACACAGCATCTATGCCATAATTATAAATCTCCTGAAATCCTTCACCGAGAGAGCCGGATATTGCTATAACTGGTATACCTTTAGCTTTGGCTAACCGTGCTACTCCTACAGGTGCTTTATTGTACACTGTTGAATGATCTAAAGATCCTTCACCTGTCATTACGAGATCAGCCCCTGTCAATCGATTATCGAAATCCACAGTGTCAAGTACAATGTCAACTCCGGCTCGCAGTTTCCCATCAAGAAATGCTATGAGGCCTGCCCCCAGACCGCCCGCTGCACCAGAGCCAGGAATTTTACCTATATCGACACCTATATCTCTTTTAACGATATTGGAGAAATGTTCGAGTGCAGCATCCAGTTCTTCAATCATAACTGAATTCGCCCCTTTTTGAGGTCCATAAATCACTGATGCACCCTCTGGTCCTGTGAGTGGATTGTTAACATCACAAGCTACCATGAACTCTGACTCTTTAACTAATTTATCCAATCCGCTGACATCTATTCGGTCAAGTAGAGACAGTGCCGCACCACCAAATGGTAAGTCTTTCCCGTCCTTACTCAATAATTTTATTCCCAAAGCCTGAGCCATACCGGCACCAGCATCATTCGTTGCGCTGCCTCCGATACCTATAATAAATTTTCTATAGCCTTCTTTTAATCCTTGTTGAATTGCTTCACCAAGTCCGAAGGTAGTCGTAATAAGTGGGTTTCGCATTTCTATGGGAACCAAAGCGAGTCCTGAAGTTCTAGCCATTTCTATAACGGCCGTATTTCCATCTCCCATAGCACCCCATTGAGTCGTTAGTGGTTGACCTAAGGGTCCAGTGACGATAGATGTTCTGATTTTCCCTCCGGAGGCTTCCACTAGCGTTTCCAGAGTTCCATCTCCTCCATCCGCCACCGGAATCAAAACAATATCGGCCCCTCTAATTACTCTTTCTGTTCCTTCCCTCATAGCCTTGGCTACTTCTAAGGCTGAAATACTACCTTTAAATGTTTGTGGCGCAATGACAATTTTCATAACGGCGACATTATATAACAAATTATTAAATGATGACCTCTCAAACAAAATTAAATATTATAATGGTCCTTATCATCTGATAACTTTCCCCCAATCTAACGGACTAATCCTGTACAATCTGAAATGATATCTGGTATACTTCCCAATATGTTAATATAATAATATCTAATTTACTAAAGGATCATAAAATGCCAAAAAGCAAGCCCTCTCTAAAAACTCGGCAGCTTTTCGCCTCAATCGAAGAAGGCTTATATCTTTCGGCGAAATCGCGTGCTGCTGAACTGAGGATTCCAATGAGGGAATTTATCGAGAGAGCGTTAGAAGTAGCCCTTGATCATAACGATACTCCTAGTAATCACGACAACCATCCCATATGGAAGGATGAATACTTAAAAATTCAAGGTCAGCAACCTATCGGGTCGCCAGTGGAGCTAACATCGGAAGAAGCCACCTCCATTATCAGTGCCACATTTGACGTCCATTAATACAATTTATAGGGAACCTAACGAATTTTAACTTATCCTAATGAAAGGTAGAACTGAACCTAGTGGCAGATATAATGCTAGACACAACCCTATTTGAGTCATATCTAGACGGTGATTTGAACGCGAAAAATTTAATTACCCAAATTATCGAAAAGGATATAACAGCATCCGTTTCATCAATCTCAATTTACGATGTATGGAGAAATCCTAGACTGACACGACACATGGAAATAAATTGTGTCGCCTTGCTCACCTTCATTGAACAAGTTGCTTTAACTTCTGAAGCCTCGAGATTAGCAGGTATATGGTTAAGATCGATTGACATTCATGATGAGAGACTCTTATCTTGTGCACTCGTTGCAGCAGAAGCCAATCTCAGATCAGAGCCGATTTGTACAAGAAACAATGATCTCTACGCCAACTTTAATGTTGAAACCAAAAACTTTTAATCTGTTTCTTTCACACTCAGAATATGATATAACGATATTATATTCTCAAGATAGGTGCTCTATTAACGCCGGTCAAACTGTATAACGATAGGGAGATGACTATGGTTCCATATGTTGTTGTTGTTCAGCAATATCAAAGACTCGCAGTATTTTGGTTGGGGAAATTTGTCGGGCTCAAAGATCCAGGTCTAAAATTTCTATTTTGGCCATTTCACACTACAACCAAGATAGACCTGCGTGAAGATGTTATTTCAATTCCCCGGCAGACCAACATTACAAGAGACAACGCGCCGATTGACATAGATTTTTTAGTTTATTTACGAGTGATCGAATCGGATGCAGCAAGATCAGTCTTGGAAGTTGTAGAATATCGTAGTGCGGTTGTAGGCATAGCAACAACAACACTTAGAGCAGTTATAGGAGACATAGTATTAGATAACGTCCTTTCTCAAAGAGAACGAATTAATGAAGAATTGCGAAGTAAATTAGATGAAATAACAGTACGCTGGGGCATTAAGGTTACTCAAGTCGAAATTCGGGAAGTCGAACCTGCCCGAGACATCCAAGATGCTATGAATCGGCAAATGTCTGCTGAACGTATTCGTCGTGCCGTAGTGACTGAAGCGGAAGGTACCAGAACTGCAGCAATTACTGTGGCAGAAGGTGAAAAACAATCAGCGATACTGAAAGCTGAAGGGGGAAGACAAGCAGAAATACTTAAAGCTGAAGGCGATCAACAGGCTGCCATCTTACGAGCTGAAGGATTTAGCACGGCCCTTGATAAGATATATTCTGTTGCACGTAATGTAGATTCCAACACCCTCAGTCTCCAATATTTTGACACTTTAAAAGAATTAGGATCTACACCGTCGACCAAGTTCATATTCCCTATGGAATTCACTAAATTACTAGGTCCATTTATCGAGGGAATAAATCGTACAAATAAGCAAGATCCGTCTACATAGTCACTATTAAAAAGGTTATATATACTCCGAAATCTTACGGGCCAATTTCATCGTCATACCCGGTACAGCAGCAATTTCGTCAAGCTCAGCCCCTCGTATTCCTCTTACCGAACCAAAACGTCTAATCAGCATTCTACGTCTCTTCGGGCCAATCCCTGGGATCAAATCAAGCTTGGATGCAACGCCCTTCTTTGATCTTAGTTTTCTATGAAATGTTACAGCAAATCGATGAGCTTCATCTCTAGCTCGTTGCAGTAGATACAATCCTTGAGAATTCCTCGGTAACAATATTCCTTCCTGTATATGAGGCACAAAAACTTCCTCGTTTTCCTTTGCTATGCTGGCCAGAGGAATATAATTAATTCCAAGTTGTAGAAACACTTCAAGAGCCGCCGTTAGATGTCCTTTTCCACCATCTATCAACACCAAATCAGGTACGGCAGTCCAACTACGTGAATTGACAGCAGTTTTTGCACGTGCATTATTTTGTGACATTGTCTCAGGTTTAGCATCGATTCCTGATATACGCTTAAATCGGCGTGTCAGCACTTCCTGCATCATCGAATAGTCATTAACTCCCTGGACATTTTTTATTTGGAAACGTCTGTAGTGAGATGATTTTGACTTTCCATCTTCGAATACGACCATACTGCCCACTGAATGTGCTCCTTGAATATTGGAGATATCATAACACTCAATACGTCTTGGAGGCCTTGGCAGACTCAAAGCGTCTTCTAATTCAACCATGGCTTCATCTACTTTAGAGGTGTCTGATTGCTGCCTGATTTTGAGTTGTGCTAAACCTTGAAAGGCATTTTCTGCAACCATCTGTACCAGTCTGCGCTTTTCACCTCTTTGAGGAACAGTAATTTTTACTTTTTTACCTCTTTTACTGCTGAGCCATGTTTCTATGATTTTACAATCAGTCAATGGATTCTGAACAAGAATACTGTTGGGTACATATGGATTAGAACCGTAGAACTGTTTAACAAAAGCCGTTATCAAGTCTTGTGACGTTTCTTCCTGTGTAGATTCCAAAATGAAATTATCTCTACCAATCAGTTTACCTTGACGGATGAAGAATATCTCAATCCACGATTCTTCTCGACCCGGAGCCACGGCAATGACGTCCAGGTTTTCAGAATTAATATGTAGAACTTTCTGCCCTTCGTTTACCTTCTCAATCGCCCGCAGTTGATCTCTTAAAGCCGCCGCTTTCTCGAATTCCAAGTTATCTGCGGCTCTTGCCATCTTCCCTGACAACCCCTTAACCACTAAATCGGTTTTACCTTCCAAGAACAGGCTCACACTATCTATAATATCTGCGTACTCTCTCCTATTGACGGCTCCTACACAGGGCGCAACACACCTCTGAATATAATAGTCGAGACAAGGCCTTTCATCATTGCCTGTGATAGCTTTGGTACATGAACGATAGGGGAATAGTCTTTTCAAAAGATTTAGGGTTCTACGAACACTCTGCACACTTGCATATGGTCCGAAATACGTAGAGTTGTCTCGTGACACTGTTCTGGTAATAAGCACCTGAGGGAAATCTTGTGATCTATCTATTTTAATGAAAGGATAACTCTTATCATCCTTTAGACGAACATTATACAATGGCTTGTGTTCTTTAATGAGAGTCGCTTCAAGCAAGAGAGCTTCTTGTTCCGATTCTGTCACTATAAATTCATAATCCGCAATCTTTGTTACAAGTATGCGTACTTTAGGTACATGATTGGCAGAGGGGGCAAAATAGGAACTGACACGGTTCTTCAGTCTAGCAGCCTTACCAACATACAAAACTTCTCCGCGATTATCCTTCATTAAGTACACTCCAGGTTTTTGAGGGACGGCCTTAAGACGATCAAAAAAATCTCTGGAACGTATTTCATTTTTATTATTTTCTGTACAAGGATAATCGGAAAGCTTCAAATTCATCTAACTATAATGTCTTAGCCTAGAAAAATAGTCAAAACAGCGAGCACTACACCAATCAATGCTGTCAGTATACCTATTTGTCTTAATTCCATACCTAAATAATCGTAGCTAAGAGCCACTTCCTTCGTCGACTTTACATTACGGCGATTTCTGGAATGACCAGAGTCCCGCTTTGCTGACAGACCTTTATTCTCTACGGATACAGCAGCCACAGCAGGCTCTATGTCCGTTTCCGTGACATTGGATACTGTTGCAGACGGTCCAGGATCAAAATTTTGATGACGGACTTTACCCTTGTTCTTTCTATTACGTAATTGGGCTTGGCGTGCCGCGACGCCTCTGCCTCTTCCTTTTTTCGACATTAGTTTCTTCCTCCTATCACATCAGAACCAGTACATTTCTAGCTACGGTCTGATACATTATATGAAATTTATTTAGATATTTAAATTAGATTTCCTCTTGCTTTTTGTTAACTCCATAACAAGGGATGATAGATAATTATTACTCATCGCCAACCCTCTCAGTGTTAAAAAGCTCTCGGATGAGCTTTGTCATACTCACCTCTAACGTATTCTGTAGTGAGATGAGTATAAATTTGAGTAGTAGTAACACTGGTGTGTCCCAGAAGTTCCTGTACATGCCTGAGAGATGCACCTCCTCTTAATAAATGAGTTGCGAAACTGTGACGTAACGTATGAGGTGTAATCTTACCGGGAATTCGAATATACGCAGCATGAGATTTCAATATGAGCCAAAATCCCTGACGAGTGAGACGTTCGCCTCGATGATTTAAATATATCGCATCCCCAGACTTGTTGTTCGCCAGCTGAGGACGGAATTCGTTCAGATATCCCTCGAGGGTTTCAAGAGCCTTTTGATGTACAGGAATAATCCTTTCTTTAGATCCTTTGCCAAAGCATCTAACAGATCCTTGGACGTAATCCACATCATCGATATCCAACGATAAAACTTCGCTAACTCTCATACCGGTAGCATACAGCATTTCTAATAGGGAATGATCCCTCCTAGCTTCAGGTGTTGAACATCGTAATGGGGCGCTTATAAGCTTTTCAATATCGATAGCGGATAAGACATGTGGTAACGAACGACCTATACGTGGGGAATTGAGATTTTCAGTAGGATCTTTCGAAATAACACCCTCGTCAATTAAAAATTTAAACAAAGACCTAGTAGATGCGATTTTTCGAGCACGGGTTGTTTCAGAATAATCGAGAACACTCAATTTTGATAGATAGTCATTAAGGATTTGCTCATCAATTTCATCCCAACGGTCTACACCTGTTTCATGATCTTTATCAATAATGTAGTTTAGAAATTGATAAAGATCGTTTCTGTAGGCCGCCGAAGTATTGAGTGACGCCCCTCTCTCTATAACCAAAAAGTTCAGGAATTTCTCTATATATTCCTTCAATGAAATTCTCCGGTTATTGTATTGATTTGAATGCCATTCTAGCATATCATCGATAGAACCGTTCATAGTGAAGTGACTTGACACAGCCTCTTCACACCCTTAGATTTAGGATTACTCGTTTGTATGTATAGTAGGTTATAGATGATAGAAATCGATATAGGACCATACATGTTTTCTGCCGGCTCTTTTTTTGTGAGCTGGCACGGATTTTTCAGTTTCATAGCCATATTAACAGCAGTATTTCTTGTAGGACGTTGGGCTCCTATGAAAAATATAGACCCAGACCATATTTACTCAATCGCGATATGGGCAGTGATAGGAGGCATCTTAGGCGCAAGGCTCGTCCACGTTATCGACAATCTTAGTTATTATTCTGATAATCCAGCCCAAATCATCGCTATTTGGTCAGGAGGCATAGGTGTCTGGGGCGGAATTCTAGGAGGATTCATAGGCGGAGCCATTTATGCGCTTATAAAAGGGCATCCAGTAGGTATAATAGCTGATCTGACAGCCCCCGCTCTACTAGTTGCCCAAACCATAGGTCGTATCGGAGACATAATTAACGGAGAGCATTGCGCCAAGGTAACAGACTTTTTCCTGGGATTCTCATGGACCCATCCATTGAGCGCTGCAAATGATTGCAGTAGCGGTATAAATAATCCTGTCCAACCTGTAATTGCCTACGAAATGTTATGGAATATCTTTGTATTGGCTATAGTCTGGAAATTGAGGAATAGAATTAAACCAGACGGAATGTTATTTGCACTTTATTTAGCTTTATATTCAATCGGGCGGTTTCTCATTACATTCGCTAGAGAGGATAAGATTTGGGCTTTTGGAATGCAGGAAGCACAATATATAGCACTTATGGTCTTAATTATAACCGTGCCACTACTTTTAATAAAAGCGAGATTAAAGCCAGTTGAATTAAGCGAATCATCAGAAATTATTCCCGACATGAAAGGGACAAGAGCGCAAAGAAGAAGGCGTGGCCGAAATAAGTAGTACTCATCTGATACTGGGGGTCAATAATTCAGGCTACTATGTATTCGGTTGTTCATAATACAGAATTCACTCTATAGAAGAAATATGTATGACAGTCACGTTAGGCCATCCTAAAATCTTCTACTGTAAGTTGAACCGATGTCTTGCCATTCCAAGTATTGAATCCCATAGAATAGGCTAAATCATAAACCCTACAATTGCTATCGAACTTATAAGCAGTGCCAAACGATATAGCATCCCAAATTTGTCCACCGTGTTGAACTTTCATCTTGATATGCTGTCTCTCTGCGCCTACTTTCAACGCATCTATTATTACAGCTTTCCTTGCCAGAAACACTGGTTTAGCGTTACCTTGCCCAAAAGGCTCTAGTGACATAAGAAAAGCTAAATTTGGACCAGTCAGTTTGACGGGAGAAATTTCGCACTCTAAGAACAGCCTCGGAATCAATTCCTTACCAAATAAATCCCGATCTGCTATCTGGCGCATTCTATTTTGAAGCAGATGAAGATGCCCAGTCGGAATCGTGAATCCAGCTGCTTCTGGGTGTCCTCCGAATCGATCAAAAACATCCCCGCTTTCCTGCAATCCACGAATTAAATCAAACTCCTTAATGCTCCTTGCACTGCCTCGACTTTGTTTATTTCCTAGTGCAACAGCTATAGATGGGCGATAATAGTATTCTGATAGTTTAGACGCTATAAGTCCCAAAACTCCCGGTAGCCAATTCTCACTAGCAACAAATATGATTGAAGGAACACCGTTAACCCTTTCTTCTGTTTCAACCTGACGTATGGCTTCTTTAAAAGCCACATCGGTAAGTCTTCTACGTTCCAGATTCTTAGCCTCCAAAATGGATGCTAATTCCTTTGCCTCTTTCCGATTATTAGAGACAAGAAGTTTGAGACTCGTATTAGCATGATCAAGGCGACTTGCGACATTGATTCTGGGTATTAATCCAAAGGACAGGTCTTCAGAATTTAAAGATCCTAAATTTAATTTGGCAATCTCTGCTAAAGTTCTTATTCCCATATTTTGAGTTGTATTTATAAAATAAAGCCCCTTTTTTACCATATACCTGTTTTCACCCTTTAATACTCCAACGTCAGCTACAGTCCCTATAGCTACCAATTCCATTAAATGTTCGGGGGCCTTCAATTTCATATGTTTATGAAGTGCTTCCATTAATTTGTAGGCCATCCCCACACCGGTTAGCCCACTAAAGGGATAAGTAGAGCTCGGATGTCTAGGATTAATTAGTGCACACGCTTCCGGAATCACTGTATCCATTGTGTGATGATCTGTGACGATAGTATCTATATTGAAATTGGATGCAATTCGAATCTCATCAGCAGCTGTGGCTCCACAATCCACAGTAATCAGTAAAGATACTTCCTTTTTTCTCAGTATTTCTAAAGCTTCTATATTTAGATCGTGGCCTTCGGAATTTCTATCCGGTAAATACGGCACTACCTGCGCACCTAGATCCCTGAGAGCGAGGACCAGCAACGCAGTACCAGTTATCCCGTCAGCATCAAAATCTCCAAATATTCCAATAATTTCCTTGGAGTCTAGAGCTGTTTTTAGTCTGTAAACAGCTCTTTCCATATCATTCAATAGCATGGGATCATGGGCAAGAGAAGTATCGGCATTTATAAAGGTCTGACCTTCTTCTATGTCACCGAAACCTCTATTGAATAATAATTGCTCCTGGAATTCTTTTTCCCCTAAGTCTAGATCTACGGCCGACTTACCTTGGGCAGAGGGCAACATGCACCATTTTTTGGAAATCATCAATCAAACCTGCTTCTTTTCACGGAGGTGTTTCTAGGGAAAAGTTAGGAATCAGCCCTTTTTTATGCCGACTGGAAAATCAAAGTTAACTCAACTCTTGGAAGAGAATTGAGGCATTGTGACCACCGAATCCAAATGAATTACTCATGGCTGTCCGAACCTTACCACGACGAGACATGTGGGGAGTATAATCTAAATCGCAATCCGGATCCGGAGTCTCTAAATTGATTGTAGGAGGCACACATCCTTCGATAATAGACATGGCAGCAAAAGCCGATTCAATTGCTCCGCTTGCACCCAAAAGATGACCAGTCATGGATTTAGTTGAACTTATGGGAATATTGTAAGCTTCCTCACCAAACACAGCTTTCATAGCCATAGTTTCAAACTTATCGTTCAGGGGAGTAGAAGTACCATGAGCGTTAATATAATCTAATTCCGCCACCTTAAGATTAGCCTGTCTCAAAGCCAATCGCATCGCCCTCGCTCCCCCTTCTCCTCCGGGTGACGGTTGAGTAATGTGATGAGCATCAGCTGTAGTTCCATAACCAACCATTTCTACCAGGGGAACGGCATTCCGCTGGATCGCTGTATCGAGGTTTTCAAGCACGATTACACCTGCCCCTTCTCCAAGTACAAAACCATCTCTTTCTGCATCGAACGGACGTGACGCTTTCACAGGATCATTATTTCTCCTCGACAAGGCTTTACAAGCATTAAAACCAGCAACTCCAATAGGGCATATGGCAGCTTCAGCTCCTCCGGCAAACACAACGTCAGCGTCCCCTCTTCTAATAGTTTCAAATGCTTGGCCAATCGCATCGGCTCCACTAGAACATGCAGACACAGTTATGAAATTTGGTCCTTTAGCACCCAACAACATCGAAATCTGACCCGCCGCCATATCCGGCAACATCATAGGTACGAGAAAAGGAGTTACACGGGACGGACCAGCTGACAGAAGCACTTCAGTTTGTTGAGATAGGGTGATAATACCTCCTATCCCACTAGAAACCATGACAGAAACGCGTTCATTATTTTCATGTGTAATCTCTAATCCGCATTGATCTAGCGCTTCTAAAGTTGCTACAGCCCCCAATTGGGCAAATCGATCCATTCTTCTTGCATCTTTCTTTCCCAAAGATTTGGCTGGATCAAAATCTTTAACTTCAGCAGCGATGGTTGTTTCAAATCCGGTCGGATCGAACGAAGTGATTTGATCAATACCTGATATTCCTTTTATCAAACTTTTCCAAGTCGTGGACTTATCTAAACCGACTGGACTAACAATACCTATACCGGTAACTACAACGCGATTATTCATCAAGCCTTCTCCGACTTTTTCAATGGAATCTTAGTTGCTATGTCAGAACTAAACCGACAGGTGGAAATTTAGATTTGAGATACACTTTTCCCAAAATAGGCAAACTTAACTAGTGCGGTCATTATATCAGGCAACATGTATAAGTTATAGCAGTTTTAATAGGCTCAGTTGAGAGAAATTCACTAATTCTCATCACTACACTACCAACTACAAATGTCGTGAATTAAGACTGCGGAAGTTTTCCTAAATTTAAACAGACCTCTAATCTGTGTAATAGGCATATGATCTGGATATCTAATACCTGCTTCCAGTATCCCTATATTCGTATCGTCCTGCATATTTAACTATGTATTGCCATTGATTCTAGTACGTATGCCGATATAACGGCATCTTTAATATCAGCATCCTTAGCCGGATAACTTATCCTAATCCTTTTCTTAGTTTTTTTTGAAGCGACTTTTATTTCATAGGTGCGAAAAGAATGAGCCTCTGTAATGAGACTAATTTTGATTCCCAGTTGATGATTCCACAATAAAGACCACGAACAATCATATACTGAGTCCTGTTCCATAGAATTAGCCGTGTTCAACGAGACGCCTCTGGTAACCTCAACCTCACCTTCGGATTCTAATAATCCTACATTTAAATCCTCTAAGAAAGAACAATTTAAAGCGTCCATTCTATCTGCTTCCAGCCACAAATATGCAACAGTCAGTGCGTCCTCAGTTTTCAAACGAAAATCTTCACCTGCTTTGCCTATAAATTCTGTTGCCTCCGGAACATAAATTTTCATTTTTCTTGCCTGGGCAATCCAACTCACGTTTTCTGAAAGCAGTCTCTTATCGCGTTTAATTCTGATTAGTTTAAGAAAGTCTGCGATGAGGATAATAAGTTTGTAACACATCTTAGAGACTGTACTAAATCGCATATCAAGCTTCAATTCCCTAACATTTAATAGTTATTATCGATTTTCGTTGACCACCGCATTTGCAGGCACCTATAATATCATAACCAAATAAGCAGGAAGGTGTGATTTATCATTGGATACTAAAATCCCTCCGACCAGACCGTTAACTGTTTCTCTCGAGACTCATGGCTGTAAACTTAATCAAGCCGATACAGGGCTCCTTCAGTGGCAATTTGAAGAAGCTGGATTCAATGTTGTCACGAATAATCAACCAGTCGATGTATATGTCTTGAATACCTGTACGGTGACACATATCTCAGATCGCAAAGCGCGACAATCTCTGAGAAATGCCAGGCGTCGTAATCCAAAAGCTATCATAGTCGCAACCGGTTGCTATGCAGAGCGTTCACCTGATCAACTGGACAAACTATCGGAAATCGATTTAATAGTTGGAAACAAGCATAAAAAAGATATAGTGGAACGTGTTTTGACATGGAGAAACGACATCCCAATACCGTGCTCAACGGGCGCCGACCTTGAAATGTTCAGTCCAAAAATTGCTAAAACCAGGGCAATGGTGAAAATCCAGGAAGGTTGCAATCAAGTTTGTGCGTATTGCATTGTACCTAAAGTAAGAGGGCGAGAACGCAGTAGAACACCACAGGAGATCCTGGAAGAAATAGAGAAATATATAACTCTGGGATATCAGGAAGTCGTTCTTACTGGGACTCAATTAGGTTCTTATGGATTCGACTTGAGAGCAATGAATTTAACGAAACTAGTTCGTAAGATTCTCATAGAAACTGATTTTCCCAGACTTCGTATATCGTCCTTGCAACCGCAGGAAATAGACGATGAATTTCTTGAGCTCTGGTCTGACTCAAGATTATGCCCACACTTCCACCTGCCACTCCAAAGTGGTAGTGACTCGATATTAAAACGTATGAATAGGCGCTATTCAAGTAGTCAATATAAGCTAACTGTGGACAAGATACGTAACCGAATCCCAGGTTCAGCGATAAGCGCTGATGTTATAATCGGCTTCCCAGGAGAAAGTGATTACGATTTCGACCAGACTTTCTCATTCTGTGAAAACACTGAGTTTGCGGGCATACATGTTTTCCCATACTCTGTGCGTCCCGGGACCACCGCATACCATCTACCCGACCAAGTTAGCCCGGAAGTTAAGGACAACAGGATGGGTCCTTTGCTGGAACTTGCAAGGAAAGATGCCTTCAAATATAGGCAAACGCAGATCGGGGAAGAATTAAAGGTTCTATGGGAAGAAGTAAAATATATTAACGGATCACTCTTATGGTCTGGCCTCACCACTAACTACGTAAGAGTATTTACTGACAGCACCTCGGATTTAGCTAATCGAATAACTACGGCGACGATAGCATCTCAACAGGATGATCTCGTCTTTGCATGCATAAAGTCTTGACCAAAATCTTATGATTTAGTGGCGTAGGTCTTTTACACTTCGACTGGTAAAAGATGAGGTCTTCCATTCCTTTGTTGAACGTACCCAGCACTATGTTCGTATCCATGCCCAAAAACAATGACCCACCCACCATCTATAATCATATTCAGAACTTCCCGCTTGCGATTTAAGGTTTCATTAGGCAATTCATCTATAGCAGGTATATGTGGCAGTGGTAAGTGGTAAGGAGTAGGCACCAAATCGCTTACATAGGCTATTTTCTCGCTTCCGCGTTCTACCAAAACTATTTGATGTCCAATTGACGGACCACTCGCAAATTTTATAGTCACCCCCGGGATTATCTCAGTATCCCCATCCAAAAGTTTAAGCTGACCTTTCTCTTCTAAAGGTCTGAAATCGTCCTGGTAGAATGAACTCTTATATCTTTCATTTGGACTTATCGCTTCTTCCCAACATGCTCTCTGTACCATATACGTTGCCTTGGGAAAAGTTGGGATTGCATTGCCTGTGCGATCCAGTTTTGTGCAGCCTCCACCATGATCAAAATGCAAGTGTGATAATACAACAGCATCTATATCGCGAGTAGTCAAACCAAGAGCCTTCAATCCCTTTAAAAGTTTATTCCCATTTAGCCCATACATTTCCTTAAATTTATCTGAGCGCTTAGAACCAGCTCCAGTATCTACTAAAATATTTGTTTCAGGCGTCTGTATAAGTAGACAATTCATACTTAGCCTTATCCGATTTTTCCTGTCAGGTTTAACCATTAACTCCCATTGTGATTTAGGTATTTGGCCAAAAACACTACCTCCGTCTAAAAGTATAGTCCCATCACTAACCACATTCACTGAAGTAGATCCTAAGTTCACTAGTCACACCCCTCTTACAGAATTATAAAACGCGTTAATATTCACAAGATTCTCGTAAAATTTGTAGTCTTTGGCATCGCGTAGCTCGTCAACTTGGAAATGATGTCTTACATTGGCGTGAGACGCGCGGGACTACCAAATCGGCAGATAAACTAGCTCAAATGGAACGCCTTGAGGAAACATCTAAGACTGACTGCAGGCTCTCTCACACCAGGAGACTACGTTCATGACCATACGGTGAATAAAGAACCCTGTCAAGGAGTTTTTAAGCACGTTTAAAACGATATTTACTAAGCCAGAAGCTAATCAAATTGCCTGATCAGAATATTGATCGCCCTTATGAATTTATTGAAAAAGACAGGCAGATCTACGACCCTTTAACTAACCGTAGAGATAGGCCCTAATCATAGCGACTAATATAAGCCTAGCCCCATAATTGGTCCAAGGGAATATACATAAGTCTAATAGCCCTTTAGCTCCTCAATCGCGGACGCAAATGCTGCTATAGTCTTATCTATATCTTCTCGGGTATGTGCTAAGGAAATATAAATCTTGGAGCCACCCTTAAATATACCTTGCTTAAATAATAATTCATTAAATTTTTGCAGCTTATTCGTATCGGCTTTTAGAGTATCTCTATAGTCGACGACTTCTTCTTCATTAGTGAAGAAAACATCAAACAAAGGAGCTTCTCCAATAACTCTGGCAGGGATTTCGGATTCGTTGAGTAGTCTTTGGAGGTTATCTTTTAACTCTTGTCCCGTGGCGAACAATTTCTCGTAGGTTCCCTCTCTTTTGAGGATATTTATAGTCGCTAAGCCAGCTGCTGCTGCTATAGGATTACCGCTGAGCGTTCCAATCTGAGGCATAAATCCACTTTCTCCAGAAGACGCAGGATTGAATGGAGATAGAATATCTGCACTACCTGCAACAGCAGACAACGGATAACCTCCCGCTACAATTTTCCCAAGAGTACAAAGATCCGGGGTCACATTATAGAATTCTTGAGCACCACCAAATGCGAACCGGAATCCTGTAACTATTTCGTCAAATATAAGAGGTATGCCATATTGATGAGTGACGTCCCTCAATCCTTCCAAGAAACCGGGAACTGGGGGCAAAAGTCTCTGAAATGGTTCTACTATGACACCACCCAGTTCGTCGTGATAACGCTCAATAATAGAGACACTCGTTTCCAAATCGTTAAAAGGTGCAATTAGCATATCCTCCTGAACCGAACGAGGAATACCTGCTGAATCAGGCACCGGATGTGGAAATTCCGCTGGGGCTTGAGGGCCCATACTCATCAACGCGTAGTCGTTCATTCCGTGAAATCCACCTTCAAACTTTAGGATTTTGTCCTTACCTCGATAAGCCCGTGCAGCTCTCATGGCAAACAGCGTTGCTTCGGTCCCAGAACTGCTAAACCTAATTTGTTCAGCACAGGGAACAGCGTTCACAATTTCCTCTGCCAATAATATAGCCTTTTCATTGTTGGCGAAAAATGTAGAACCTAACTCTAATTGCTCTCTGACAGCAGTAACTACCTCTGGATGAGCATGGCCGATTACCATCGGACCTGAACCTATTAAATAATCAATATATTCGTTTCCACTGATATCCCAGATTTTGCTCCCTGCGCCTTTCTCCATAACCACATCGCTAAATATGTTTCCTAAGCTTCCACCAGGTAGAAATTTATGCGCTTTTTCAATAAGTTCCCTTTCGCTTCTATTCACCGTTCGTTCACTCATCATTCCTCCTCTTATGTTGTGTATTTACACAGGTTGTAATAATTTTTAAAATCCATTACCACTCACCATATCAAATTATAACAAAGCAACTAGGGATAGCGAAAGCCAGTGGCGATATTCTATAATATGCATTGCATCATAACGTCTAATGCCGATATTTGTACAACATAAACTTAACGGTATTAACTTTCAAATTCACATGACTAGATTCGTTTTTAGGAGATACTAATGGATATCAATACTAAAACAACCTCGATAACAGACTTAGAAGTTGGAGCAATCATAGTTTATACTTTCAACGATAACTCCCATAGTAAGGGACCTATCCTGACAGCAGATGAAGCCTTAAACGGTGGCATAAACAAATTGATTCATGAGGGGGAAATAAAAGGTAATTATGGAGAGAAAACACTTATTCACACCCTAGGTAAAATGAGTCCTGGTAGGATTCTGGTGGCAGGATTAGGTAATCATTTAGAACTAACCACTGACAAAATACGCGCTACTACTGGTGACTGTTTACGCTATCTTAGAGGCATTGGAGTAACCAGCGCAGCAGTAACATTGGAAGGTGAATATTTAGAGTCTTTAGAACCGGATATGTTTACCCAGGCAATTACTGAGGGTGCCCTCTTGGGTCTCTACAGGATGTCAAAATATAAATCAAGTGAAGATCAACAAAAAGATCTAGCGAAATTCACAATACTACGGGCGTCTAAAATACCTGAGTCCACAATTATGGATTCCATCACAACAGGGGAAATAATAGCTAAGGCTGTGAATTTCGCTCGTGACATGGTAAACGAGCCTGCCAACATAATGACGCCAACTCGCATGGCGGAACTTGCATTAGTGGCAGCAAGTGAAACTAACCTAAATATTGAAGTCCTAGATGAACCTATAATGCAGCAATTAGGTATGGGTGCTCTCCTCGGTGTAGCTCAAGGAAGCGTAGAATCTCCGAAATTAATCGTAATGCACTACACAGGAGATCCCAGTAATAAGGAGAATAATCTCGGTCTCCTAGGAAAGGGTATCACGTTTGATAGTGGAGGATTAGATCTGAAACCGCCGTCTGGAATGGCAACTATGAAGCAGGATATGGCGGGTGGAGCCGCAGTGATCGCCGCGATGCAGGCTATCTCACTATTAAAGCCCCGCATTAACGTAACTGGTATTATCGCCGCTACAGAAAATATGCCTGGGGGGAAAGCCCAACGTCCCGGGGACATTGTAAAAACAATGAGCGGTAAAACCATTGAAATAGACAACACGGACGCCGAAGGACGACTTGTATTAGCTGACGCATTTTCATACGCCCGCTCACTAGGTATAAGCAAGATAGTAGAAGATGC
>CAYSLK010000084.1:0-22477 GCA_964431885.1 uncultured Dehalococcoidia bacterium
AAAGGTTACGGTTACATCACTGATGCATTTCTAAAAGAATTACGTGAACTAGGAGTGAAGGAAGAAGAACTTACTCAAATAACTGTGGACAATCCAAGAAGAGCCCTGACTGGAGAAGACTAATACAACTAGGGTCTTTAAAACAGAAGGATCGTTTATATTCTGTAGTTCGATTAGCCGAAGCATGCTCTTAACAAAGCCTTGGAACTTGTATGCCTGGTTTCAGTCATGTATGATCCAGCAACCATGCCACGTTTACTGAGCAAAGGGAATCGACATCGTCTAATCCTGTGTAATGATGGTGGTACGCTAGTAGGACCGACGGAAGAGGCACCCATGGGAGCGGACGGCCTTGCACGTCTTACGATAGATCCGCTCGTGGATACAATGATTGACACCCTGTATTGGCAATTGGGTACAGACCCATATCTAAGTACACCTCAGAGCCGGTTCACCGATATTTACTCCCATAGGACTGAAGTTGCCCCGATTTGGGGTGCTCAAGATAAAACTTTTACTACATCAGGCAACTGGCGCATATATGAAAATACTCGACAATTAATGGAGCAAGGGACAGACCCTCCGACTGTTATCATTGAACGCGGAAAAAAGGCTGGACTCGAGGTATTCCTTTCCATGCGGGTAAACGATATTCATGATGGTGTGATCAATGTGGATTATCCTCGGTTTTTGTCTCCGACCAAAACATCACATCCAGAGTGGCTACTCGGTCCCACAGACAATCCGCTTTACGATGAACGACTAACCGGTCTTTCTCGATATGCGTATAATTTTGCTATCAAAGAAGTGCGTGATTATAAACTGGCCATTGCAACTGAGGCAATTGAGAAGTACGATCTGGACGGTTTGGACTGGGATTTCTGCCGATCACTTCGATTTTTCACGAAAGGGGAGTCCGAAAAGAATGCGGACCTAATGACGGAACTGGTAGGGAACTTGCGTCGTGCATTAGATGCAAAGGCCGCCCGTATCGGCCGCCCGTTGTTATTGTCAGTTCGAGTCCCACCAACGTTTGATTTGGCCATGCCATTTGGGTTAGATGTTAAATCGTGGATTGAAGAAGGACTCATAGATATATTGGTTGCTGGCGTTGCGCATTGTAGCAGCTTTCGCGTTCCAGTTGAGGGATTTGTTGAAGCAACTCAGAACACTTCGACCAAAGTGATTGCACAAAACTTAGGTCTTGCATGGCCTGGTAGACCGCAGTCAGCCTCGGTGATATGGAATGAACCCCGACTTTACACGGATGAGATGTGTCGAGCTTCGGCATCAACGTACTGGCGAGCCGGCGTGGATGGCATCTATCTGTGGAACAATCAACTCATACCATTCGCCCACAGTTTGGCCTATAGTAGGCAGCCGTGGAAGGAGCTCGCAGATCCTGAGGGTATGAGCCGTCGCAACAAACATTATTTGGTTGATTATCCATGGCAACTTGAAGTACTAAAGAACGAGCTAGGTTCATATACGGCGTATCCAGGACCGTTACCGGTAAATCTTGGGAGTCCTTGTGACCAAATCACGGTGCGTGTGGATATATCTGATGACCTAGAAGTGGCTGCTAATGCTTCTATTCTTGATGAAGTGATACTACGAGTGCTGATAGTCCATTTAACCTCACAGGATTATGTTGAGATTTTCATTAATGACCAGTTAGTCGACATGCAAACCGCCGACAAACATATTCTATACAATGATTGCTGGTTGGAGTTTAAGATGAAAGATGGCTTCATAAAGCAAGGCTGGAACGATGTTCGTGTGGCTGTAAAGGAACGAAATCCCCATGTGTCTGCTCCTTTAATTCTGTATAGTGTTGAAGTGTTGGTCAAGTATCTAGAGTAGTGGTTATTGATATCATATAAAAGCCATTCCGACTGGCATTAAATACTAATGGACTACTTAAATAACAGACGCAGATAAAATCAAGTTCATAATAACGGAACATCTACATTTATACACATAACAGTTCATTTTACTAACATATCGTATTCTCGTTAGGAGCAATGTCTTGACTTAGAAAAATGGGAATGCCTTTCTGTGGGGTGTAGGGATGGATAAATTAAGATTCACCATCACATCAATAGTGGGTCTAGTGATCGTAACTCTGGTTCTCAGTCCTGCTATTGTACCTATACATTTTTGGCTAATAAGTGTTCTATTGACAACCGTTATAGCCTGGAAACTTTCTCGGAAGAGTAATCAGATTATTAGTCCATATAACGAAACAGAAGATGTAGAAAATAATGATAGTGAGGAGATGAATCAATTAAAGTGGACAAATCTAAGTGAAGAAGGTGTATCTAAAATACTTTATGAGTATCATCACAAACTAGTTACTCACTTGCATGATGAAGACTCCGGTGTGGTGTTGATAATTGAAATCGATCCTGAAGTTCATTTTGTACAAGCTTCAGGAGATAGGGATTCATTTGTAATTGAAGCCAGCTCTAATGATCTAGGTGAAGATGTTACCAGTGAGTTTGTTCAACTAGGTTGGATACAAGCACCGCATGGCAATTTTTGTCCCAAGGAAGGTCTGGTTGGAGCATTCTGTACTCCGTCGGTAGGGTATCATGAAGGTTCTAATGAATATTCGTTTACTGCATTTCTGACAGGCTATTTGCTGACTGATGAATGCAGTAAATTTGTATTCGACACTCTTAGGCTGTACGGTAAGCATAACCCAGAGTCATCTGGTAACTTGGTGTCATATCGGATCTTTTTCTAATTTTGGCAAGCCTAACAAACTCTACGGGAGTCTGGACTTTATCGACTGGATTAATATATTTGCAAGGAGATTTTTATAAATGTTAGACATAATGATCAAAAACGGCTTGATTGTTGATGGCACTGGGAGTCCTGGCTTTTATGGTCACGTAGGAATCGATGGAGACTCCATTCAAATCTTTAGAGGAGACATCTCTAGCATCAGTGCAATAGAGACGATAGAGGCAGATGACCGGGTTGTATGTCCTGGTTTTATCGATGTACATGCTCATTCTGGATTGGTAATTCTTTCTCAGCCCGAACACCATGCCAAAGTGCGCCAAGGTGTTACCACGGAACTAATAGGTGTAGATGGTAACTCATATGCACCTTTTAGAAACCATGATGATTTCTTGAGGTTCGTTGAACTTAATTCTGGCCTAGATGGCAATCCTCCATTACCGGGCAAATGGTCTACAGTGGAGCAATATCTCAATATGTTTCATAGGAAGGTAGCGGTTAATATCGCGTACATTTTGGGAAACTCACCAGTACGTATCGATGCCATAGGATGGCATAGTGGAGTGGCCTCCGCCAGTGACATAGAAAATATGAAATCGATGATACGGGAAGCAATGGAGGAAGGAGCGTTCGGTTTATCAACAGGTTTAGATTACCCACCAGGTAATTTTGCCAATACGGATGAAATCGTTGCTTTATGTCAACAAGTATCAGATCTAGGAGGGATCTACCACACACATGTGAGGTATCGGCTTGGGGATGGTTATCTGGATCCCCACAATGAGGCAATAGAGATTGGGAAACGGAGTGGTGTACCAGTTCATATAACTCATCTATCCCAACGCGCTAGTTATCCCAGTGGTGATCGGCTTCTGCAATTAGTTGAAACTGCATCAGAGACAGGGCAGGATATTACGTTCGATAGTGTTCCATTGTACCCAGGAAGTACGCGTATCTTGATACTTTTCCCGGATTGGGTTCATGATGGTGGTCCGGAGAAAATAAAAGAAGTATTAAGCTCTAGTGAGGGAAGAGAGCGGTTAAAAAAAGAGATCGTGGTAACAGACCCTTCTTGGCAAGATATGTGGGTTACATATTTTAAAAATCCCCACAATTACAAATTCGACGGAATGTCAGTTTCAGAAGTTGCATTGGCACGGAATCAACATCCGGTTGATGCAATATGTGACCTTCTTTTGGAGGAAGATTTACAGGTCAGCTACAACGCCATGGGTTCAAATCTCAAAACCTTGCCAGCCTTTATAACACATCCCCTTTCAATGGTAGGAAGTGATGCCTTACTTTTAGGTGATCATCCACCGCCTAGGAGCTATGGCACCTTCACGTCTATATTGGAATCATACACAAGAGATGAGCAACAAATGTCTTTACCTACAGCGATACGGAAAATGACAGCATTCCCTGCACAAAGACTGGGTATCCGGAATAGAGGAATTTTAAGAGATGGAATGAAAGCTGATATAGTGGTATTCGATCCTTTAACTGTTAAAACTACAGCAACCCGTACAAACCCTAAGCAGTTCCCTATTGGTATCCAACACGTCTTTGTAAACGGAATTCAAGTGGTGAAAGATAGCGTGCATACTGGCGCACTGCCTGGAAGAGCTTTAAAATTTAATAGAGGGTCAATTTAGAGTTTAATTGCCATGGGAACAAATGATCTAGTGTGTACAGATTACTGTCTTGTTATATTGATACCTGAAAACTGACCTTAGATTTCAGTATTTCTTGATAGATAGAGAGGTAACTAGTGGATGTATTTGAAGTAATTCGGACCGTTCTGGCAGTACGCGAGTTTCAAAACACACCGGTATCTTGTGCTAATGTAAATAGAATTATTGAAGCTGGCCGGCTCACCGGTAGTAGCATGAATGGCCAGCCATGGCACTTTGTGGTAGTGCAAGACCGCGACACACTGCCTGAACTCGGCTCTATTGTCAAGTCAGGCCCGTCTAACGCTAAGGCCGCATTTGCAGTTGTTGTAGCTATAGATAAATCTTCTCAGTATGGAATCTCTGATGCCAGTCGTGCAATTCAATCTATGGTGCTGGCGGCATGGTCCGAAGGGATCGGATCGAATTGGACGGGTTGGGTTGGAATGACTGAAGTTGCGGCTCTTTTGCATATCCCAGAAAACTTAGATGTCATAGCTGTTGTACCATTCGGATATCCGATACGATCCCGTGTAATTGGGAAGAAGCGACGCAAAAATTTGGCTGATATAGCGCACTGTGAACAGTTCGGTCGACCTTATAAGAAATAGTCCACCACTGGCTATCGTGTAGAGGTTAGGGAATATGAATAAAATGGCGTTTATATAATAGCTATAGTACAAACGGTCGTATCGATAGTTGTCGCGGAATTGGTCTTTTGAATACACGCTCTTACAGAGGTTTTTGGCCTAAACGGAGTGTGTCGATGAATGGTTAACTAACAAAAGAAACGGACCTTCGTTGTCGGTCGATCTCGAGGGCATAGTCTTTGTGTGTCTTCTTGTACGAGACTTACGTTACCAGAGTTGTATAAAAAACATGTTTGAGAGGTTTTGTTGAAAGGATTTGCAGCAACTCAAGGAATAATATCCTCTTTAAAAGGACGTAACTTTCGTTATCTTATGTTTGCGGATATTCTTGATGGCGTGGCTGAACAAATGGAGTTCGTCGTGCTTGCATGGTTTGTACTTACTCAGACCGATTCCCCATTCTTGGTGGGAGTCTATGGAGCATTAAGATATGGTGGCACTTTATTTTCGCCATTTTACGGAATTATCGCTGATCGATATAATCGAAAAAAGATTTTGTTGCTCGTACGGTCTGGTTTTGTCTTTCTGGCAATATATTTATTGTTTCTTTCTTTGTCGGATAGGCTCGTAATATGGCAAGTGTTTGTCATCACAGGAATATTTGGATGTGTACGGGGCTTTGACGGCGTCATGAGGGACACTATCTTGCCGGACCTGTTGGTGAATTCAGCAACACTTTCTAATGCCGTGGGTCTAAATCGAATGGCTCGAGATGCAACGCAAATGATAGGTCCTATAGTGGCTGGATTGATGCTCAGTAAGGTTGGAACTAGCGAAACATACGTAGTTATAATTGTTATATATATTTCTGCTGTTCTTATCCTCAATCTATTAAATCCCAAGTTACAAGGAACGATAGATTCTACGAAGTCAGTTTTAGGTGATATTTCGCTTACAATTAAGTACATTAATCGACAAAAGGCTGTCCTATCGATTCTCTTAATATGTATTTTGGTGAATGTTACGGCCTTCCCAACAAACCAGGGGTTATTGCCTGTGTTTGCCAGAGATGTGTTGGGAACTGGTTCTGCTGGTCTGGGTATACTTCTTGCTATGTTCTCTACTGGAGCATTATTAGGTTCCATAGTAGTGGCGCTATCCTCTAAATTAAAGAATCCCGGTAAATACTTCATCTTTGGTACATTAGCTTGGCATTTTGCTATATTTCTGTTATCTCAATCTAAGTCGTTCGGTTTGTCTATACCGCTTCTCCTGGCTGCTGGTGTAGCTCAGTCACTCACGATGGTAATCTTGACTATCATGCTATTGAGAGTAGTAGTGCCTGAACTACGGGGGCGAGTATTAGGCATCCGACATCTGGCTGTGTACGGACTGCTCATAGGTATTCTAATATCTGGAGCAATGGCCGATACTTGGGACGCTCCTGTCGCTCTTGTAGTGAATTCATTGACTGGCATAGTAGTAGTGGTTTTGATGCAAGTCAGTGGATTATTACGACAATTATTTGCTCTTAGATAATGTGCAGGCTGCCTTCTATCGCATCAATTATTTATTAATAAGCATTGTAAGCTATAATCTTAGTGTTGTTTCTAGATTGACATAGTTATTGGTAACAGAATATTTAAAATAAACGAGTCTCGTATTCATAATAACCAAAGTGTACGAAGCATACAGTTTTGATATATCTTTGAGGCTTGAAGTGATAACTGAACATAAAAAAGAAGACCTGTCTAATATTCTCGATGTGATTAACGATGCTGCATTAAAATATAAGGGCATAATCCCAGACAATTGTTGGCAGGAACCTTACATGTCAGAACAAGAATTAATCGATGAGTTTGATAGCGGTGTACGTATGTTTGGTATCGATAAGAATAATGTGCTGGTCGGAGTAATGGGTATTCAGGAAAAAGGAGATGTCACATTAATAAGGCATGCTTATACAATGACTGAATATCAAGGACTGGGTATAGGGAAATCGTTGTTACATTATTTACTTGGCATTAATAAGGGTTTTCGTTTTTACGTTGGTACATGGAGAGATGCGACGTGGGCCATTAGATTTTATATTAAGTCTGGTTTCGTTCTTCACGAAAGACGGCAGACTGTTGAACTGCTTGAAAAATATTGGAAAGTTCCTTTAAAGCAAATTGACAATTCGGTCGTATTAGAAAAGCAAATAATTTAAAACTGTAAGGTTCATTATTTAGTAACAACAAAAAGGATGGTTTGAATGATATGGAATGTCTAGCTTGCGGTTCTGACAATCAAGAAGATTCCAAGTTCTGCAGAGAGTGCGGAACATCCCTTAGTCAAAATACACCTGAAGTTATCACTTCAACTCCGAAGGAAATTGACACTAATGGTCAAGATCAAACAGAGCCGATAACCATTCCCAACGACGCCCTCGTTGTCCGCCAATCTCACTGGGCATATTTATTGTATGCTATACCAGGATTGGGTTTTTTGGGGGCATCCATGGCCTTCGATTTCCTGACGTTTGGTGTATTTCCACTGGTGGTAATTTTTTATATCGTTGGATCCAGATATCTGAGTTTCCATAGGACAGCTTACATTTTCACGGAAAGCCATATAGTCATCTTCCATGGTGCATTTTTCGGACGAAAGCGTATTGATCTGCCCTTCTCTAATTTGAGTAACGTCTTAGTCCAGCCGGGTATGTTTGGAAAATATCTGGGTTACACAGATGTAGGATTGCAGTTAGCGAATCAACGAGTGACTTTGCTTCAGTATATACCTGTAACGTCACCCATCCTGGAACAGTTACGAGCCCATATTAAACCTGAGTCACCCCATCAAACGGAGCCTGACGGACAGTCCGAAGAATAAAAAGGCACGACTTTGTGATGGTTTAGGGTTTAATGTCAGGTATACAGTTCATATTCTATTGAGGTGAAAACTGAAATCACTGAGTGAGGAGATTAGTAAAACTTTGAGGAAATTGCTGAAGAGACATTCGTATTATCTCTTAATTATCGAGGCGCGGTTATAATTGTTATGAATGTACATATGCGGGGCAGATATGAAATTACTCCAAAATAAAGATAAGTCGAAATTCTTTATTCTAACTATAACAGGGCTGGTACTCATTTATATGATTTTGGATACGATCGTTTCCGCTATTTTATTTGGGCTTCTAAAGTTAGATGGTCACCCGTATCAGTTAGATGGTCACCCAGCAGTTAAGGTGATTTCATTACTAACGTCAATAATCGCATTAGTGATATCAATTTTTATAGCGTGGAGATTTTCTGGAAAGAAACTTCAAGTTAGAAGAGGTACCTGGTCTGAGTAGAAATTTGAGAAACTGAACGTTGGTAGCTACATAGTCAACAAATCTATTTAAGTGTTTCAGAGGACACCTAAAGTGTTTGGTAAAAATGCGTAGACAGGTGCATGTGGCATAGGCGTGATTAGTAAACACCCTGAATCATTATCAAGGCAAGGAATTGGCTTCAAATGAAGGTTTTAGTCAGTGGATCCAGCGGATTCATCGGTACAGGCTTGGTGTCCTATCTAATGAAACGTGGTTTCAATGTCATTCGCCTGGTAAGGCGCACTCCGGTTGATGGTGAAATTCAATGGGATCCAAATGGCGGCTTTATCGATAGTGCAAATATTCCAGCCATCGATGCTGTAATACACTTAGCGGCCGAGAGTATTGTAGCCGGCCCATGGACTGCCGTACAGAAGGCACGTATTAGAGACAGTCGCGTGAACGGTACAAGATTGCTGTCTGATACTATGTCTCGTATGGATCGACCGCCCACTGTATGGGCAAACGCATCGTCTGACGTATATTACGGCGATCGCAATAATCAACTTCTGTCTGAATCTAGTGGACCGGGGAGAACATTTTTGGCTCAGGTATCGGTTGAGAATGAGAGTCAAACTCTCGATGCCACAAAAGCAGGTATTCGGGTTGTTAATATGAGGTTTGGTATGGTTATCGGCCCGACAATTGCAGGGATGGTGGGGCGATTCAAAAAAGGGCTTGGAGGGATACTAGGGGATGGTAGACAATACATCAGCTGGGTGACTTTATATGATGCTGTCAGAGCTGTAGAGCATATTCTTAATAACGACACTTTACAAGGTCCGGTGAACGTAGTTACTCCAAATCCTGTCACTAATTTGGAATTCACAAAGACTCTTGGTGGGATTCTGAGACGGCCTACCTTTTTTAGAAGACCCTCGATCTTAGTGAGATTTCTGATGGGAGAGATGGCTGAAGTCGAACTTAGTAGTGTACGTATGCAATCAAACCTACTGGCGGATTCCGGGTTCAAATTTAATTACCCGGAATTAGATGAGGGACTTCGTTCAGTCTTAGGTAAATAAGTCGGTGTAATTATAGCAGTACATCTTCGTTCGGTAGTCTTGTTTTAGTCATAAGACTTAAAACAATTAGTAAGGCGTCTGTTTTGATGTTAAACTCCTTTTCATGGTTTAAATATTGGAATACTAGGAGGGTTTGACATGGGAAATGTAATGACAGTTACTGGGCCAATTGGGTCGGATGATTTAGGATTCACCTCAATTCATGAACACCTTTTTCTAGATTTGACACGTGACAATAGGACTTATGATGCTATATTGAATGATCCTGAACTAGCATATCGTGAACTAATGCTGTTCAAGAACTCGGGAGGAGTATCACTTGTTGATCAAACGACGGGTGGTTTACGCGGGCATGACCATGATTTGTTGCCTGTTACACATGCTTTAGCAGTTAGAGATATGGCTGAACGAACGGGCTTGAATATCATACTCGGAGCGGGATTGTACAGAGAAGTATATTATGAGAAGAAACTATATCGCATGAGGACTAACCAAATTGCCGACGAACTTATTCGAGACGTTACCGTTGGAATAGATGGCACTAATGTTAGGGCAGGGATTCTAGGTGAGATAGGAGCTCATTATACTTGGATATCACCAGTGGAAGAAAGGATGTTTAGAGCAGTCGCTAGAGCGCACAAACAGACTGGTGTTACGGTAGCAACTCATGCTACATGGTCAGCTGTAGGATTGCACCAACTCGACATTTTACAAGAGGAAGGAGTTGATCCTACACGTGTAATAATAGGACATTGTCAATCGTACCCTCATCATGAATATCATGCGGAAATTGCAAGAAGAGGAGCTTATGTCGCGTTCGATAGACTTGGCACAGTCAATTCATATGAGCACGAATTAGACCTGGTACATGTGAAAAAGATGATAGATGCGGGTTTGACAAGGAGTGTTCTTTTTGGTCAAGACGTATGTCGTAGAAGCGATTACAAGACATATGGTGGCAAAGGTTACGGATACATACCTAGTGGATTTTTACAAGAATTACGTGATATTGGCATAAAGGACGAAGACCTGACTCAAATAACTGTCCACAATCCTCGAAGAGCTTTAACTGGAGAGGATTAAGATCGCCCAAAAACATAACAATACGGAGGAGCAGCAGATGCCCAGGGTAATAATCTTAGGTTCAGGAACACCTACCCCTAGTCCTATTCGTTGGGGTTCATCCTTTATGGTGCAAATAGGTGACGAATGGTTAATGTTTGATTGCGGTCCAGCCACAACTTACAAACTCTATAAATTTGGATTGAAGGCTACTCAAGTTGATAGATTGTTTTTCACACATCATCATTCTGATCACGACGCTGACTATCCGACTTTTCTTCTGACTCGTTTTGATATGTCTATTGGTAAAGAAAATGAGTTGCTTGTATATGGGCCTAGACTAACGGAACAGTTAACAGAAAGACTTATTGGTGAGGATGTTGGAGCATTTTGGCATGATATAGTTGCACGTACTAATCATCCGCTAAGTTTATTTGCACACCAGGAACGAGGCGGTTCTTTACCAAGAAAACCGCCAGCCGTGCTCCCTCGTGACATAGGTCCAGGCACAATAGCAACTGGAAAGAACTGGGAAATCACAGCCGAGAGGGTGGAACATGTTCAACCGTATCTTGATTCACTCGCATATCGAATAGATAGTGATGAAGGATCAATAGTTTTCTCGGGCGACACCAGACCTTGTAAAGCTCTTACTAACTTGGCTTACAAAGCTGATATGTTAATAATGGAGTGTGTCAGAACAGCAGATGATATCAAGGGTACGGCTTCAGCTGAGTCCGAAACAGACACTTTAGGAGCTGGAAAAACAGCAGCCGATGCTGAGGTGCAGAAACTTGTCCTGTGCCACCAGGGAATGCGTCTAGAAGAACCCGAAGTTAAAGTGCAAGCAATCGGAGAAGTCAGGACTATGTACGGTGGTCCAACGATTTGGGGTGAAGAATTATTAGAAATACCATGGGATTCATAGTATGGAGTATTCTGAATCACAAATAGCTATTAAACAGGATGCATGTTCATGATACGGCTTCCACTTTAACCGAGGATTTACTGAATAAGAGTTCTAGGGTACGGTATACGGCCGTGTTTGCGTCTCTGAGTCTATATCGTATCCACATTAACTAGACCTGATAGTTTGTCCGCGAAGAACTAGTGCAATAATCTCAAGTAGAGACCATTTTTCCACTTTAAGAAATCGTAGTCTTTAGGCGAAGGCAAGATAGGAGAGTAGTTAGATTTTTAAGACTGAACGTGACCCGTCTGTCGCTAATTCTCCTTATTCCAAAGTTCCACTGTTGCCATCTCTATAAGCGGCTTCATGCCCTCGTACCAGTTTTCAAAGGCCTTTTGATAATCAGGATCTTGACCAGCAGCCCAGAAAATACCCTCCAGCTCACCTAAATTCTCGGCATCGAATTCCCAGACAACGCGGTCCGTATTGCCACTGAAATAGTCCGTGTAAATACGTGTTGTTGGACCACCGTATTTCTCGAATGTAGGTTGGAACTCTTTCATTTTGGCTACTACCTTTCCAGCCTGTCCAATTTTTGCTTGGAACACTCTCCTTTGTGTGATCATTTTTGACCTCCTCTGAACGGTGTTTGAAAACGCAAGATACAAAAACTCATCCCTTCGTATGGCGATCAAAGTAGTAAGAAGGTTTGAGTCAAGGTAAACGACATATGGCATTTGAGCATATACTATTACTTTATCTTATTAATGTCATCGTTTGAGGCGCATTTACTTATACGTTTAATATATTATTTACAGGAAGGAGCAATATGGATTTTCAAAGCAAAACGATATTTATAACAGCGGCAGCTCAAGGAATTGGGAGAGCTATTGCGGAGGTGTTCGTTTCTGAAGGTGCAAAGGTGACTGCCACGGATGTGAATTTCCATTTGTTGTCAACTCTCAATGGGGCTGAAACCATACAGCTGGATGTTACAGACAAATCTTCTTTGCAGTCGCTTATCAGAAAGGTCAATCCTGATGTTCTGGTGAATTGCGCAGGAATTGTCAATCATGGGACTATTCTTGATGCTTCGGATGAAGAGTTTTCTTTTGCGGTTGATCTTAATATCAAGTCTATGTTTCATAGTATTCAAGCAGTTTTACCAGGAATGATTGAAAAGAGACAAGGATCTATTGTGAATATTGCGTCAGTTGTATCTTCGATTATGGCTGCACCAGACAGATTCATATATGGAACCACAAAAGCCGCTGTTGTGGGATTAACCAAATCAATTGCCAGAGATTATGTGAAGTATGGTATACGTTGCAATTGTATTTGCCCCGGGACAGTGGATACGCCGTCGTTACATGAAAGATTAAGAAATACGGGTAACTACACTCGCGCATTGAAAAACTTTACTGACAGGCAGCCTATGGGTAGAATCGCAGACGCTGCAGAGATAGCATCATTGGCAAAATATCTAGCCTCGGATGAGAGTGGTTTCACCACTGGTCAAACACACGTAATTGATGGAGGATGGGCCAATGGTTCGTAAATTATATGAGTTCATTGGGTCATGCTAGGCATGCAAAAATGCTGTTGAATTGTTGGAGATAGTGTTGGAAACAAGAGTCTACAGTTCGCTTTACGATTCCGATGATGATAGTTGTGTTTATTTAAGATTTAGTTCTTTATAACCACTTTCTGAAACCTCATTACAACGTTTGCGATAGGAATGTTGATTCCCACTGTAACGCACTATTATCCGTTTTTGGCGACCATCCAGATTACTGTTTACGCCTGTCATCCAAGAATCTATCTGGTTAGCTAATAGGTTTTCACTCTGTTCTAAAACATATTCGTACCAACTGGCAACAGCTTCCTTAGTAGCCTCTGCGCGGGTCAAGTTCCTGTCGCCCATATATTTAATTAAACTGGTTATCCATTCTACGTTGTATTCAATACTTCGAGGATTATTTCCTAAGATAGCATGGGGACCCAGGATCATAAATAAATTGGGAAAGTTATTAACCTGTAGTCCTAAAAAGGTCGATAACTCTTGTTGCCATTGGTCTCTTAGTTTGCGTCCATTTACTCCTACAATATTTATTCTGTCGTAGCTGCCTAAAATCGCGTTAAATCCCGTAGCGTAAATTATTAGATCAAACTCAAATTCTTTATCTGTAGTTACGATACCGTTACGGCTGATCTGCTTAATAGGAGTCTCGCTTATATCTACGAGCTCTACATTGGCCTGATTATAGGATTCAAAATATTTTGTCTCTAAAGGCACACGCCTTGTTCCAAAGCCGTGATCCTTTGGAATAAGCTTTTCTGCTATCTCTGGATCATTAACTCGTTCACGTATCTTATTAGCGACAAAGTCCGACATGGCCTTGTTAGCTTTAGAATCGACCAGCATATCTTTAAAATTGGCTTGCCATGTGCCAAATCCTTTACTGGCATATAGATGTTCCCACAAAGCATATCTTTCCGCATCTGAAACTTCGAAAGTGTTCCTTGAGTCGACTGTATGTAAAAAGCCAGCTAGTGTTTGGTTGCAGCGCTCAAACATTTTTTCATATCCTGATCTAATCACTTCCATTTCTTCTGCGTCTATCTTCGAATTGTGAAGTGGAGCACACCAGTTGGGACGACGCTGAAACACTGTCAGATGACCGGCTTCTTTACATACTTCTTGGATTACTTGTACGCCACTGGCCCCCGTGCCAATGACAGCTACTCGTTTACCTGCAAATTCTACAGGGGTGTGGGGCCAGCGAGCGGTGTGAAAAGATTGCCCTTCAAAAGATTCTATACCATTGATTTTAGGCAAGGTCGGTTGAGAGAGGATACCAACTCCCGTAATCAGGAATCGGCTTCTGTATGTTTTCCCATCTTGTAAGGTGATATCCCAGTGTCTATTGTTATCGTTATAGATAGCAGATTGAACATCGCTCGAAAATTGGATGTCTTCATACAGGTTAAATTTATCTGCCATATGTTCAAGGTATCTGAGGATCTCCGGCTGCGATGCGAAGTGTTCGGACCAATCCCATTCCTCTAGGAGCTCCTGCGAGAAAGAATATGCGTAGCTGTAACTTTCAGAATCAAATCTGGCACCTGGATATCGATTCCAATACCATGTGCCTCCCACTCCTGTCCCTCTATCAAATAAGCGAACTTTTACACCAAGTTCCCGCATTTTATATAATTGGTAGAGTCCTGCAATACCGGCCCCTATTACAATCACTTCATAATCTAGTTCTATATTAGGATGATTATTTTTAGTTTGCGAGAATTGGGTCATGACATTTCCTTATCGGTAATGAACTATATAATTTTATCTCCAGGAATGTAGGTTATCAAATCTTTAGCCTATAGTCACAAGGATTAAGGTTTGGATTCAGTGTAAACTACCGCCAGAGCATGAAGATTGATGGTGAAGAACTTCTAAAACGTGGATTTCTCCATTACGTGTTAGAGGAATCTACTATTATTAATTACTCGAAGCCCTTCACATATCACGCTGTAATCTGGGAAACGGTTGTATACATGCCAATCAACAGGTCTAATGGGAGAGAGAGCATATGGTATATTAGGTGGGAATGCGGCCAGGATACTCGACATAAAGTGATGCAATTCAGGAGAAACCTCACTGATGGCATTTTCCATTATATTTAGTGTTTGAAGTAAAATGTTACTAATAATTAAGTTTTCCTTTTAACAACATCAGATAACCCTGATTTGCCAATAGGAAAGAAGAAAATCCACTTACTTAGAATATTGGAGGTAGGTATGCCTTGGTATAAAGGAAATCTTCACACCCACACTACAGAGTCGGACGGCGATGCTGATCCAGAATTCGTTAGGAATTGGTTTAAGGCACATAATTATGACTTCTTGGTGTTAAGTGATCACAATCACAGAACTATAATTGAACATGATGATAGTGACGGACTGTTAATGATCCCAGGCGAAGAAATCACACTGCGAGGTCCACTTAATGTACATATTAACGGTATAGGAATCTCGCGAGTAGTAAAGCCGATAGCCTTACAAAATGTGACAGAAACCATCCAAGCTAATGTTGATGCAATACGGCAAGCTAACGGTATTGCATCGATTAATCATCCAAATTATAAATGGGCTTTTGATCATAACGAATTGATCCCAATAAAAGGCGCATCGTTAGTTGAAATATATAATGCCGGACCTAATGCCAATAATGATGGAGGAAAAGGGAAATATTCGACTCTAGAAATATGGGATGCTCTCCTGTCCGCTGGCAAGCCTATCTTTGGTGTAGCAACCGACGATTCACACCATTATTATGATTTCTCACCTGATAAACACAATCCCGGACGAGCGTGGGTAGTGGTAAAAACAGAAGAATTAACACAGAAAGCCATAATTGATGGACTAACGAAAGGCCAATTCTATTCTTCAACAGGTATAGAGCTACTTTCGGTAGAGACGAATTGCGAGTCCATAAAAATTAGTGTCAAACAAGCAGAAGACACTCTATACCACACTGTATTTTCGGGACCGAGAGGGGTTATCTACGCAGATTATGAAGGATCTCAGGTGGAATATTTAGTGAACGGCTATGAAACATATATCCGTGCAACTGTTTATTCATCTAACGGACGCAGAGCATGGGTACAGCCAGTCTTTCTGACTAACAGTATTTAACTCTTACTAAATTGAAACGAAATAGGCCGTACTTTAAAGGCCTCCGGTTATACGAAAGAGTCAGCTTAAATAACGACACGGGGTGACACTAAGAAATGCCAGAAAATGTGACCAGCAATGGCTGCGTCTGATGCTCTGGCATAATTAATTATTTTCCTTTTACGTATTTGCTAGTTCCTCGTGCCTCCGCAATGATAGACATGATGTTTAGTAGGATAGTGAATAACCAGAACGGGCCTAGTATGTATATTCCCCATCCAATGTGGTCATCGCCACCCGATTCCCCAGTTATTAATCCCCCAACAATGTCTGGTACAGCAAATAGATAGCCAAGCGTCGGAAGAGCAAGTAAGGCAGCTCCAGTCTTGCCTTTGACGAAATATGCCGCAGCAATCAGGCCGCCAATCGGAAGGACGATGACAAGGAAACCTATTCCTTCGACTGCGAAAGCGATGTAGATGTGAAAGACGACAATCACTACGTTAGCAATTGCTGCGTTGCGAATGTCCGAAAGCAAATTCATTATAGCCATGTTCAAACCTCTACTTCTCGTTCTATATTGGTTCAGGCGGTCAATGTGTTTATTATACACTCTCCATCCAATGTGTTCATCTCCAGCCGATTTGCCAGTTGTTAAGGCCTCAAAGATGTTTGGTACAACAAATAGAAAATAGCAGATAGTTGATTATGGTGCGTGGTGTTGGATAATTATTAGAGAGAATGTTGTAGGGTAGGGGTATGTCTTAGAGTATGTGTTGGCAGAATGGTGGTTACTTGTGACAGACTGTTAAAAACAAAAAGGCAGCTCTTTACTTGACATTTTGACTTATAATCAAACAAACTGGATGGTGTGTCACGTTGAGGTTTTTGCCTGACCCTCAATCCCAAACGACGAAAATATTGCCACAAATTAATTATTAGTAATAACTACATCTGTCCATAACAGAGGGACTGAAAATAATGTCAACTCTGATTAAGTTCTTGACGAGAGCAGGTCTCGGATCACGTAGATCCTGTTTCCAGATGATAATTCAAGGGAAGGTGACCGTTAATGGTATTCCCGCAACCAGTACCACGCTTGAAATTGGCGAACAAAAAGACATTGTAAACGTCAACGGTGAGCGTATAACACCTATTGCTGACAAAATCTATTTGAAGGTCAACAAACCCTTGGGAGTGTTATCTGCTGTATCTGATAAACGCGGGCAACCGACGGTGTCAGACCTTGTTCCAAGGGAATTCAGTCACCTTCATTTGTTTCCTGTGGGGCGACTAGACAAGGATTCCACCGGGCTTATTCTCATGACAAATGATGGGGACCTTGCTTACCATCTCACGCATCCACGCTACGAGTTTGAAAAGGAGTACCATGTTTTACTTGATAATGAATTTACGGCAGTACAAATTAAATCTCTTCGAAAGGGAGTTATGATCGATGGACGCGTCACGGCGTCAGCAAGATTGATAAAGCTAGATGACGCCAAGGGCCATTGGTACAGTATTACTTTGAGGGAAGGCAGGAAGCGTCAGGTTCGTCGAATGCTCATAACTGTTGGTCAACCCCTTAGAGCCCTGCGACGCGTAAGAATACATACATTACAGCTTGGCAACTTGGCCATGGGCACGGCTCAAGAACTCAGTGAGGAAGAGTTATCCGAACTTCGTGCTAAATAGTCTGTATATACTATTGTTAACGCGTTATTACTTATCGGACACTATGTGGCACTTTTACTTGACACTTTGACTTATAATCAACAAATGGCTTCTCAAATAAGGTGCCTGGGTCTGATGTTACTTGTATTCGTGGCTATGGCTGGTACAGCCTGTAGCGATAGAGAGCCATTACCGACACTTGTTCCACTACCCACATACACACCACTTGCACCGTTATCAACGTATACACCTTTGCCAACTCACACTCCTCTTCCTAGGGCAATTCCTGTTATGGGTGTTCAAAAGAAGGAAGTTGTAGAGAAAATAGTCGTGCATACGGTGGTGGTTACTGTGACACCTCTCCTATTGCCTACTCCTGCTGATACTTCAGCCCGTATGATGCTATCGTCCGCTCTCGGGATAGCAATGTACGACCTCAAGGTTTACAACATTGAATCGCTGGAATGGTCTGATGCAAGTCTAGGTTGTCCCAAAACAGGACACAGCTATGCACAAGTCATTACACCTGGGTACAGGATAATATTTGACATTGAAGGGGTGTATTATAGCGTTCATACCAATCTAGATGGATCGGTTGCAGTTTTATGTGATGAAACAGCTACACTGATTCCTACTGCTCAACCTACTCCGACCGTAGTGGGTACTGTTAAGGCTGACAGACAGGCGGTCGGGACTCCTGTCCCAGCTCGGGTTGAGAAAACGCCAGCCCCCGCCACCGCAAAACCCCCTAGGCAGGGTGGTAGGCCGGAAGACAGATATGCATGTTCTATAACTTCCGAAGGATATTGCATTTTTTCAGGGATACCTCATGCAGCTGGCCTCAAGGCAAAGACGGAAGACATAGTAGACCGTAATGGAACTTTCCTCTTTTTCATGCACGAGGCTGTAGCGGTAAATTCATCGGGCAAAATTCTTCAAGCCAGAGGAACTCCTGCATTCAATGGGGACGAACTAATAAAACAATCGAAAGACGGAATGACGGATGACGAGAAAGCTTTTCACAGAGTAATGGCCATTATGTTCCCGATTCGTAATGCTCTCATGTATGACATTGCAGATCTGAGTCAGACTACATGGGATGAATTGGTTTCAGATCTCAATATACGAGGAATCAAGGATGAAACTTTTACAGATGGTGCCACACCCCGAGACAATTACTACGGTAGGCAGGGGGTCTTTGAATTGGCCAAGAATCCAAACGGAAAGGATATTCATCACGATATAATGAAATTTCTTGAAGAGTCAGGTCTCTATCTTCTATGTCATGTCACGAGTGAAGACTTTGGACAAATGCTTCAGGATACTCATCCGGAAGGCCACAATCCTTGCAAAGATGCGGAGATTACATTAAAGATACCTTTTAGTAATTGAAACGAAAACGTATCCCAATCTTAATTAACAGCGTTATAACACCTAGAGTTACAATCACAAGCCCTCCTCTCCGCCTGTACTCTTCTCAAAGAAGGTACGCTCCTTATTAGATTAGCTCTGGATATCTCACCGAAGCAGGACTGAAATAACCACTTGATAATCCTGAACATGAGGAGAAACGGCCATAGGATTATGAATAATGTTTTTATTCTGGTATTCATGGAGTTATTATGCTGCAGATGCCAACGCAATAGTAACCAGTAATGGATACCCATGACAGACCGTAAAAAACAAAAAAGGAGTACTCTAATTAGAGTTGTTTGAAAGGCGATGACTTGAGATAATAAAGTCACTGCCTTTCTGGTGGGTGAGTGGGGGTGTGCGGCATCTTTAGACGGACCCTGCACCCTCACTCTGATTTAACTCAGATATACCCCTTTTGACGTTTAGCTTTGGTTCGTTTTATAGCTAAAGCATGAATCATTTATCTCTCTGTTCATCATCTTCTGTTTTGATAAATGGGATCCAATACAGGAAAAAGTTTCTTGTATTGGCCAAACAGTGGCAGATGGATCGATTTCAAAGCCGCCTGTGCTCTTCAATTATTCCACCTCGACACTGGCGAGTCACCAATTTCAACCTGCCTTATCTGTATGGAACAGTCAACAAATTGGTTTCAATGTGAAAATCAGCTTCAACTAGTGATAATGAATAATGTTAAGTCTTGTTTTAGGATATATATGGTTGCCATTTCGTATATTCGTATAGATGTAGCTAGTAGCCAACGGTAACTTTTAAATTTAACACTAGTGGTTTTCATAAGGTGTCTTCTTCAACTATACTTAACAATTGTTCCCACTCTTGCTCTAACTCTTTGGATTGCTTTTGCAGAGCTTCAAATGTTATACCAAATCCGGCTATCTGATCTGGATCGTCAATTGTTTTGGGGTTAATAAAAAAGCTCTCTAATTTATTTATCTCTGAATTAATATTTGCTAGTTCTAATTCAATTGTTCTAATTCTTTCATTTAATTTGCGTAATTTATTTACGGAGTTTTTCCTCCCTTGTCTTTCTTGGTTACGTTTTTCTTTAGGCGATTTATGCAATTTAGACGTTTTCTCAGAAATGGAAACGGAGTCCTGTTCAATTACCATACTGTTTGTAATAGATAAGTAACTGGAATAATCTCCTGGATAGATAACGGGGTTTCCATTTTCTATTTTTATAATCTTGTTAGCTACTTGGTGGATGAGCGTGCGGTCGTGAGTAATAAAACACAAAGTTCCGTTGTAATCAGTTAATGCGTCAGTCAAGATTTCCCTTGATGGAATATCAAGATGATTGGTAGGTTCATCCATGAAAAGCATATTGTTGGGTTGAATCATCAACTTAGCTAGTGCGACTCTAGCTTTTTCTCCTCCAGATAAAATAGATATAGGTTTATGGATGTCATCTCCAGTGAACAAAAATCCTCCAAGAATATTTCTCAAGGCTCCTTCTGAAGTTGTTCCGGAAACCTCCTGTAATTCTCGAATTATCTTGTTTTTAGGATTCAGAAGTTCAAGTAAATGTTGAGCGTAATACCCCATTGTTACGTTATGTCCTAACTGTCGTTTCCCACTGTCGAAATTTAAAACACCTGCCAGTATTTTCAATATTGTAGATTTGCCAGCGCCATTAACGCCGACTAAAGCGACTTTATCTCCTCTATTTAAAACTAAATCAACTCCTCTATAAATAACATGTTCACCATATGATTTATTTATATTCTCTAACTTTATTACTTCATTTCCACTGCGAGGTGGTTCTGGGAAAGAATACTTGACTCTCTTGGTGGTTCTTGGCAAATCTATCCTTTTTATTTTAGCCAGTGACTTCAATCTGCTTTGAACTTGTCTCGCCTTAGTCGCTTTAGACCTGAAACGATCTACAAATTTCATCTGTTTCTTGATTTGTTTTTCCATTCTCTCGGCCGTAGCTTGTTTAGTTTTAAACGATTGCTCCTTTGAAATTAGATATTCATCATAATTACCTTTTTGTAGAATGACCTGTTCTTCTTCAATCGCTAATACCGTTGTCGCCACAGAATTCAAAAATGCTCTGTCATGAGAAGTTACAAGGACCGCTCCTTTGAAATTAATTAAGTATTCTTCAAACCATAAATTTGCCTCCAAATCTAAATGATTGGTAGGTTCATCTAAGAGCAAAACATCAGGTTTAGAAAAAAGAATCTTACTAAGATAGGCCCTCATGATCCAGCCACCACTGAACTCATTTATAAGCCTGCTAAAATCATTTTCTTTAAACCCTAGTCCTGACAAAATCGCCTTCGCTTCATGCTCAGTATTGTTTTGGCTGTAATCCTGTAGATGGTCATTAATTTTAGCCATACGATCTAACAGCGCAGATTGTTTCTGATTATTGATTTCATCAGATAATGACTTGTAAATATCAGTTAATTCTTGTCCTAGTTTGCTGATTTCTTCGGGTTCCTCAATAACGACTTGAAGTAATTGTTTGTTATCAATCTTAAAGATTTCTTGTTTCAGATATGCAATCCTACAATTTCTTTTTAGCATGACTGTCCCGCTATCCGTAGTTCTTTCGCCGGACAATATATCCAAAAGAGTTGATTTGCCTGAGCCATTGGCCCCTATCAAGGCAATACGTTCGCCAGGAGTAGCATTGAGTGAAAGGTTGGAAAATAAAATTTCGTTTCCATACCCTTTACTTATATTATTTGCATTTAACATAGTTACAGTATATTTGACTATGGATATACTACTCAACAACTTAGGACTAGAAAAATAGATCAAGATCTTCGTACCATTATTGCAATTAACTAGTTAATTGCTGAAGCGGCGCGAGATAAGGGAGCAGACACTGTACTTGAGTAGATAAAGGCCCTTAAGACCTGTGTCAGCAGAGAGAGAGTTGGTGACCCGCCCCAGAATCGAACTGGGAACCTACTGATTAAGAGTCAGTTGCTCTGCCAATTGAGCTAGCGGGCCTGAGAACGATTATCCATCTTACATAATCACTAAGGCATTAGCGTGGAATCTGCGGAGCCTCGGAATTCGAATTCCAAGTGTATCAACCTAAATTGTAGTCTCAGCATATTAATCAGTCAAGCTGAATAAAGACTAAAGATTAATACAGGTTTTATTTGATTATGTCTGGAGGTTTCTGAATCTCTCAATCCCTAATACGTAAGCCCTGCACGTGGTGATTAAGGCGTACACCGTTTATGGTCAGACCTTTGGAGACATGGTCAGAGAAAGTACCGTGACTGACTCTTAATCAGTAGGTTCCCAGTTCGATTCTGGGGCGGGTCACCAACTCTCTCTCTGCTGACACAGGTCTTAAG
>CAYSLK010000085.1:0-18343 GCA_964431885.1 uncultured Dehalococcoidia bacterium
CGATAACTCAAAGAAAGTTGCTACCAAAACGGCCGTCGAACAAACTACATCGGAGAGCGCCAAGGTTGTATCATCCGACCGAGCCACAGACATTGTACGGTCCTCTGGAATTGGAGGAAGCATCCCAGACTTCGAGATGAACCTTTCAGATGGTAAAAAAGTTACTTTAGCCAATCTTCTGTCTCAGAATAAACCGGTTTTTCTTTATTTCTATTCTCCGTGGTGATCAACTTGCCACGCCGAGTTACGGCGTATGAAGGAAGTGTTTCCGAAGTATAGTGAAGATATACTTTTTTACGCTGTAAATATTGATCCCAGTGAAGGTATCGAATCAATAAGTGAATATGCTGAAGAACAGGGATATTCATGGGAATTGGCTCAATCAAATAAGAAGATGTTAAGTGAGCTGAATGTGTTACAGCAGTCCACCAAATTGGCGTTTGACAAGGATGGTGTAATCAGATACCGAGCGGGTTTTGGAGAAGGGAGTATTGACTGCTGGGGGAAAGTCTTTGAGAACCTTGTTTATCTGCAATAAATTGTGGGAATTCTAGATGCTAATGCGCTTTCTACGGCCATATCAGTTTATCCCCTTCATACAAAGACTTAATGAAATCATCAACGAAAGCGTCTTTATAATCGACTTGACTAGTTAACGTTCCGAATTCTAATAATTGGTCATACAAGTCACTCCATTGACGATCAGTCATGGATCCAAAACCATTGCTCATTGTCAATGGACTACGCCCGTCCTCTAGTTCAGTCATCATCATGTATCTCTGATGATGAATATCCTCGCCCGGCGCATACTTCATTACTATTTTCAAAGCCTCTTCCGGGTTATTTTGTATGAATTCTACAGCTTTCATAGTTGCTCTAAGAAATCTTCGTAATATCTCAGGATCCTCTTTTATTTTGTCGACTGTTGTTATGTATGTTAATCCCAAGGTTGGCAGATCATAATCTGAAGGGTCCCAAATATCTACCTCGAAACCTAATTTGGTAATTGTGTCCGGTTCATTAGATTTAAAAACTGCTAAGATATCTACTTTCCTTTCAATCAATATACGTGGATCGAACCCGACACGAACTTCGTTGATTTTTGATCTATCGACTTGATTAGTTTTTAATATGGCCAAATAATCTGGAGGCACTGTAAATTTATATCCAAATGTTAGACCCTCCCAATCTTTTGGAGACTGAACGTGAGCATCTGACAAAGTTATAAAGGCCTGCTGGCCCCGTTGTCCAAAGAGTGCAAACGCTTTAATAGGTAACCCTGGGTCAGATATACGTTTTAACACCGTAGTAGCATCAGCTGTAGTTACATCAACATCCCCTGACATAAGCAATGGAATGTTCTCACCACTCGACGTATGCAAAATTTCTACATCCAGATTTTGGGCCGCGAAGAATCCTTTTTCTTGGGCTACATAGGCGGCAACAAAAGGCAAATTAGCCTGCGGTTTATAACCAGCCATAAAGACAACAGAGTTTACTGAATCCTCACGGTTCGTACACCCTAAAGGTATAACTATTAACAAGGCTAAAATGAAACCTAGAGTAAGGGCAATATTTAACCCAATGTCACGTTTCATACTTATCTATCACTCCAAAACAAGATCTTATTTTCTAGGTAATACAATATAACTGTCAATAAAACGCCTGTTACACAGAGAATAATTATAGCCCCAAACAGAGTAGGTGTATTCAAATTACTATGTGCAATCATTATGACACTTCCCAATCCCTTATCCCCACTGAACCATTCACCAATCACAGCCCCAATCACTGATAACGGTAAAGAAATCCGGAAAGCCGCAAAAAGGTAGGGCATAGCATTTGGTATTCTTAATCTAATAAAGATTTCTTTATTAGATGCGTTAACAGAGTGGAATAAATCCAATGTATTAGAGTTAACCGATTTTAATACTGAAATAGCATTAACCAGAACTGGGAAGAAAGTTATTAATCCTACAATTAACACCTTGGGTACCATACCAAATCCAAACCAAATTACAAACAATGGGGCAACGGCGACTATCGGGGTCACCTTGATCGCAACCGCTACAGGTAACAGTATTCTTTCCAGAAATCTATATCGGACCATGATTACTGCCGCCCATAATGCTATAGATGCACCTAAAATAAAGCCAGATATTGCTTCCCACAGGGTTATTAATCCATGAGTAAGGAAAAACATGGGATCAGCGGAAAGACGGCTAAATACTGTGGTCGGTCCTGGTGCGATATAGATTGGGACATCCCATATTTTAATACAAATCTCCCAAACAGCTACCATAATTAGTAAAGCGATAATCGGTGGTAGAAGATAGTAAAACAATTTTTGAAACTTAGGATATGAGATTAAGATATCAGAACGGGACAAATTCTTTATTAATGAATGTTTTCTGACTTCTGTGTCTTTATCTCTCATTAGATGAACCTGCAGCCAGTAGTTCTTTTATCATTCGTACATACACCTGAAATTGTTCTGATTCTTCTGTTGCTTCCTTGCGTGGGCGTTCAAGATCTATATCTAATTCTCCCATGATTCTCCCAGGCCTCTTAGACATAACAATGATACGATCAGACAATAAAACAGCCTCAGAAATACTATGAGTAACCAGGACAATGGTTTTCCCGGTTGATTCCCATATGTTAGCAAGTTCATATCTGAGAGTGGAACGTGTTATTTCATCCAATGATCCCAAAGGTTCATCCATCAACAACACAGATGGCTCCAAACAAAGAGCTCTTGCTAATGATACACGTTGCTTCATCCCACCTGACAATTGAAAAGGGTAATAAGATCTAAAATCTGTAAGGCCTACAGTATTTAGTATTGAAAGTGCTAAAGATGACGTATCTTCTTTATCCTGCCCATTCAAACTAGCTAACAATTCCACATTTTGAATGACCGTTTTCCATGGTAGTAGACATGGGTCTTGAAACACCATACCCATAGACTTTTCTTGAATCGATTCTTTTACCGGTGAGCCATTGATGCACACATACCCATCTGCGGGATCTATAAGCCCTCCTATGCACTTAAGTAGTGTCGTCTTACCGCAACCACTCGGGCCAATTACTGAAACAAATTCACCATGATCGACATTAATATTGATATTTATAATAGCGTTCAAGTTTCCATGTTCAGTTTTAAATGAGTGACTTAATTCGTTTACACTAATATGAGATAAGGACTCTGACACTTATCAACAATTCTCCTTAATATCTAACCAATCGATCAAAATCTAAATTGGATAATTACTAGTTTAAAAAATGTCTCCTAAAGATAACAACGCAATCATCATTGAAGTTATCTTACATATAAATAAGTGAAATATTAGTGGGTCTGTTGGAAATACTTGCGACTGCGCTTGATAATATTGAAATTACTGATGCACAAGGTGGACCATAATCCTACCATAACAGCGAAACGTCAGGGCGTGACCTATATTATAAAATATTTTCATCTCTAGATGCGAGATAGTCCCTATAACTTTCTTCCTGATTCCCCATTCTAAAATGTGCTATACCTCTGTGTCGATAGGCACTCTTTAGATTAGAATCTAATTCTATAGCTCGCGAAAAATCTGCTATGGAATCATCCAAATAGCCCGTTTCAAAATAAACTAATGCTCTGTTGTGGTAGGCATCTGCATAATTTGACTTAAGGCATATGGCTTTGTTCAGATCTTGAAGAGCTTCTTTATTGTTCCCTGAGCATAAATAAGCCATCCCTCGGTTATTATATGCGTTGGGATTACTGGCACATAAACCTATAACAGTGTCAAAATCCCTTATCGCTTTATGATACTCACCCGCATTTGAATAAGAATTGCCCCGACGAAAGTAGAAGTCACTCTTATCCTTTTCACTCCCAGGATGTTCCGTCACTTGAAATCTCCTAATATATCGGGCAAGTTGGATCTTTAGGATAAGCAAAGGTCTGGTTAAATTAAGACTTTTATGATAGTTAGTAAAACTTCAGAGTCACCATAGTTAATTACGATAAATTAAGTGTGCCAGAGCGACTTTAATTTACAGTATTATCTCAGAGATTAAATAGAACACGGAGAACTTCGGTCGTCGTATTTGTTTCTCTATTGACTAAGGGAGTGACAGTCGTTTCGCTGTTATGATATACGACTATTCACCTCAGGCAGAACTTTAGTGGCCATAAGTTCAAGCGATCTAAGCCATTTTTGCCTGTCTTTTTCCCAGTCGTGACAGAGCAACAACAAGGTGCCAAAACCTCCAACATCATCATGAAGTTTGCTTATTTTATAGGCGCATTCCTCAGGGTCACCAACGATCCATACATTCTCCAACATGTATTCTGGAGTCAATACATCATCGGGAAGTTCCGGGTCATGCTTAAGAGACCCAAGTCCTCTAGGATTTTGGCCCAGAAGTGGAATCCAATAATCTACCCAAAACTTTCCTATCGGACCATTTAGTACATCATCTCGCGCTTTATCGCCATCATCCGCGACAAAAATTTCTCTCGAAATCCGCCAGTCATCTCTGGAAACTTGTTTGTTCCCTTTGGCCGCACCTTTTTGAACGACGTCCCAATGAGTATGCAGATAACTGTCGTGCAGGAAACACGAACTTAATGGTAGCCATCCTTGCTCGCCTACCATTTCCAGTGTACCAGAATAGGGACTACTACCTGCTACGGCTATAGGTGGGTGAGGATCTTGATAGGGTTTCATATGAAACCCTGTAATTAAGTCGGGTGTTGATTCTGAAACTTTTGTTTGAAAGAACCGGCCTTTATACTCAAAAGGTTTTCCTTCCCAGTATTTCAAAATAAGTTCTACAGATTCTTGCATCCTTTCTTTAAGGCTACCAGAGTCCACATCAACATTAAACATTTCCGTATCACTAGGAGCGCCTCCTGACCCTATTCCCATGAAAATCCTGCCCCTAGACATGTGATCAAGCATGGCAATACGATGTGCAACGTGAGCAGGATTATGGTAGTGGAGAAGTGATACACCTGTCCCAAACTTCATTTGCTTGGTAACCCCTAAAGATCGTGCAATGAATAACTCTGGGGAAGGCATGTTTTCCCATGGCAGGGTAAAATGCTCACCAACCCAGGTTTCCGCATATCCTAACCCATCAGTGTATTCCATCAAATCAAGATCTTCTTGATATGTGTCTGCATGTAATCTATCAGGTCGATGTAATGGCATTAAGAAGAGTCCAAGCTTCATAACATTCACCTACTAGTATTAGTGATTTGATTCGCAGACTGTTTAAATAAGCTGAAAATATGAGCCTAATACGAACAGTCGTAAATCCTACCTGAAGTATATCACAGAGACCAACCACATATATACATAAGTGAATGTATATATGACTGACTCAATTAAGTCTCCCCAAATACCATTTTAAAGTCAATATCGTAAACGAATATACATTAAAACATCATGTCTCTTGTTAAACAGACAATTCAAAAGCCCTAATATAGTTAGGTGATTGTTTGATATAGTTCGAGTAGGGCTTTCTATCTCCTACTATAATAAAGATCGGTAGATGTAGTTATAACTTAGTTTCTTTCAAAAAGTACAATCAATAATTAACAAAGGTGGCGTCTTACATGAAAATAGCTGTGTGTGTTAAACAAATCCCCACTTTGTCCATGTTAAAGTTCGATAACTCTAAACGTAAAGTAATTCGAGAAGGGGTGCCCTTAGAGGTTAACCATTTCGACCTTCTTGCAGTCTGCGCCGCCCTGAACTTAAAGCACACCTTTGACATAGAACTCTCAGTGTATAGTATGGGCCCTCCTCAGGCCAAAGAGGCACTCATCCAATGTTTGGCCTTAGGTGCTGATAGGGGCTTCCATCTGGTGGATGATCTCTTTGCTGGATCTGACACGTTAGCTACGGCCCGGGCCTTGGCATATGCTTTAAAGAGAGATTCCTACGACATAATTATATGTGGGCGTAACAGTTTAGACGCAGAAACTGGACAGGTGGGCCCTGAAATAGCTGAACTTCTAGACTTGCCTCAGATAACATCCGTAAGAGATTTCACAATAAATAAATCGTTAGATTCTATAACAGCAGAACGAATAACAGATGAAGGATACGACATCGTTTCATGTAAATTACCCGCATTAATAACAGTTACTGAAGGTGTGTCGAAAGAGCAATACCCTGACAAAGGAGCCTTGGAAAGGGCAAGTACTTTACCACTAAATCAAATATCGGCAACCGAACTCTCACATGACACCTCTATATTTGGCGCAATTGGATCGCCTACATGGGTAAGCAATATATTTACTTTGGACTTAAATCGTGAACAGATACTTGTTAGAGATTTACCTGTAGATAAATCTGTGAGAATAATGATGGATTATCTTGAGAAAAAGAATCTATTACTGGATTCGGGCAACGGACAAAACAAATTAATTAAACGAGGTGGCAGACGTGCAAAGAATGAAATTGGCTCTTTCTGGATCGTTCCTGAAATAATGGGAGATGCGATCAGGCCTGTATCACTCGAAATAATGGGCAGAGCGATACAACTAGCAGATCATACAAACACAAACACAGAATGTGTACTAATTGGAGACAATCTAGAAAAACACTTGTCCACATTAACCGCCTATGGCGCTGACAAAATATTAGTTGCCGAGGACTTCCGTTTCTCCCAATTCGACGTTGACTTTTACACTGAAATATTACAGGGCCTGATCCTTACACATAACCCTTTTTCACTATTGATACCGTCTACAGTAAATGGACGGGATCTAGCATCTAGGTTGTCAGCAAGAATGGGTATAGGTCTTACCGGTGACTGCATCGGTTTGGAAATAGATGAACAAAATAGATTAGTGGCGTTTAAACCAGCATTCGGTGGAAATGTGGTAGCTCCAATTATTTCAAAAACGTTACCGCAAATGGTAACTATACGTCCGGGAGTTTTTACAAAAGTCACACCTGATTGGTCTATCAAACCACAACTGCAAAAAATTAAGTATACTTCCACACGTAAGAATTCTAGAATAGAGATTATCCAACAATGTCCAGACAAAACCATTTTAAATTCTAGTCTAGAAAACGCTAAGATTATAATAGGTGTCGGTAAGGGAATAGGAAACGTACATAATTTAGGAATTATCAGGAAACTAGCTGATGTTTTAAACGCATCTATTGGATCAACTAGAGAAGTTGCTGACTTGGGTTGGTTACCTAGACAAACCCAAATAGGTCTATCAGGCAAATCAGTATCTCCAGATCTATATATTGCTATCGGAATACGAGGACCATTCAATCATACGGTGGGAATACAAAAGGCGAAAACAGTTATAGCGATCAATAATAGTGCCAGATCTCCCATTTTTAAAGCTGCTGATTTCGGCATACTTGGGGATTTTTCTGAGATTGTGCCAGAGCTGACAAAAAATTTGCAGAACTTCACTGCCTGCACGGGAGTATTGCAACCAAATTATATAGAAGGTCAAAAGTCAGATATCACAATTTCACGGCTTAAGCCTAGCAGCTGATAAATATGAACGTTAATCCGATTCTTCTTCGACAGCCTCATATTTCGATGGACATTTAACGATCACGCTACGGCTTACAAATATCCCGTTTGAACCAAAAGCACCTTCCAAAATAATTTCAGAGTGTTCATTAAAAAAGAGATCAGGGATAACTCCATCATGGAGAGCATGGATGGATTCAGTTCCATCTGTTAGCGTAAAACGAGCCGAGGTATCACCATCTTTTCTGATAAATGACTCCTGAAGTAACTTTCCATTTACTCTCACAATCTCACCAGGACTAGTAGGTCCATGTTCTTTCATTTCGGCAATGGTATAGAAGTACACCGTAGCACTGTCAAAGGCAAGAAAGGCAAAATAGCTTAAGGCACTTACGAGGACCAGAACACCTATACCGATGCGCCATCTGGCACTTCTGTGACTAGGATTTCGCACATTATCAGAGTTATTTTTGTCTTGAGTAAGAAACATATAACCAACTCACTTCTATTTCTAAGTATGATATGCTTCGAAAGGACACATCAACTTTAAATTTTCACTTTCCATCTTCTTTCTCACTGGATATCAATTTTTTCAAGGTTTCAAGTTCTTTGGTTATTTCACTCTGCCGCCTGGACATAAACAGCGCGTAACCAAAAAACGAAGCCCATGTTACAGCAAACACGGCGAAGAGCCAAGGCAATCCACTTTCGTCATTACTGTATTGAGGAGAATCGATTTCAAAGATTAAATTATGAATTGGCGCCAGTTCTTGATACGCCACAACCACTTCTCCCACTCCTAAGTATACAAAAAATGTAACTGTTAGCAGGCTTGGAATTATCCAGCGTATAATAAACACCCTAAGAGGAGATTTGGTAAAGTTCATCTAGAGCACCCTCCGAACGCTTTATGGAATATCTCTCAGTAAGTAAGAATATGTAAAAAACGGTGAATGACACCATAGAAACTAAAAACGTATAGTATATCTTGGAATTACCGATTGCTTCCGATTCGTCTGCTAAAGGGCCTAAATTAAGTTCAGGATGAGCTGTACGCCACCATACGGAAGCCATATATATAATAGGGGCATCGATTGCCCCTACGACAGCAACAATAGCCGCAAATCTCGCTCCTCGTTGGGTTCCTTTACCAGAATACGATCTAATCATTAAATATCCAATGAATATAAACCATAGTATGAGTGTGGTCGATAATTTGGCATCCCAAGTCCACCAAACACCCCAAACAGGCTTCGCCCATAATACACCTGTAATTAATACTAGAGATGCGAATATAACTCCGATTTCAGCTATCGAATAAGCTAGATCGTCCCATTTTTTCAGTCCTGTTATCAAATAAGTTATGCTAGACAACGCGACCAATACAATTGACAACATCCCTATCCATGCTAATGGGACATGAAGGTAGAAAATCCTTTGTGAGACCCCTAAATTTATTTCAGTCGGAGCCCAGAAGTAAATAAGGTACAGATTGGCCATCATTAGAACAAACGCAACCAACATCAAGGCTATTCTGTAATTAAACCCTCTTATTATCGCCAAAACCATATCCATTAAATCTAGTAGTGCTCAGCACCAAAATTCCAGCATACTGTATTGTTCTCGACCATAGATAACAATTTTACTAAAGCTCGTAAATGTTTGATCTTTTATAACAGAAACATTGACAGGGCCTATTCTAACTAAACCTATGACGTAACAGCTCCTGTTGAAGCAGATGAAACCAGTTTTGCATATTTCGCCATGACACCCTTCTTATAAGACGTTAATCGGGGTTTCCAGTTGGCTGCCCTATCCGCTAATTCTTTGTTAGATATTTGTACAGTTAATTCTCTAGTGTCTGCATTCATAGATATAATGTCACCATCGGCTAACATTGCAATTGGACCACCTACAGCAGCCTCCGGTGCTATATGCCCGATCATCGGACCTCTGGTGGCTCCTGAAAAACGTCCATCCGTAAGAAGTAAAGTAGTTTCACCAAGTCCAGCTCCCATTATTGCCCCGGTAACTGCTAGCATTTCTTGCATCCCGGGCCCTCCTTTAGGGCCTTCATATCTTATTACTAGGACATCTCCATCCTTAATAAGTCCTTGAGACACAGCATCGAAGGCCTGCCTTTCGCCATCGAATACTCTGGCTGGTCCTTCGTGATTTAGATGCTTGGTACCGGACACTTTCATGACTGCGCCTTCAGGAGCCAGATTACCTTTCAATATAACCAAACCTCCCGAAGGGCTCCTAGGGGCTGAAACCGGATACATGACACGCTTATCTGGTGACACATCAACAGCTTGGAGGTTCTCAGCCAATGTCTTACCGGTGACAGTGAGCGTGTCTCCGTGTAACAGACCAGCTTTCAATAACTCCTTCATTAAAACGGGTAACCCGCCCGCTTTATCAACATCTGACATTACGTAACGGCCACCAGGGCGCAGATCAGTTAAATATGGTGTCTTTCGACTCAACCGATCAAAATCATCTATCTCCAGCGGAACTTCTGCTTCATGAGCTATTGCCAGTAAATGTAACACTGCGTTCGTTGAACCGCCCATAGCAAGTACAACCGTGATGGCATTTTCGAAAGCTTGCCGGGTCATAATATCTCGTGGTTTAATTCCTTGCTCTAGCAATTTATATAAAACAGCACCTGATTCCCTTGCAATTGCTTCGTTTCTTTTATCCACCGCAGGGATGGATGCCGCGCCTGGAGTAGACATCCCCATAGCTTCTATGGCCGAGGCCATAGTATTGGCTGTAAACATACCAGAACATGCTCCCTCTCCCGGACAAGCAACCCTCTCCATTCCCAATAGTTCAGACAACGTTAAATTGCCTTGTGAATAGGCCCCAACAGCCTCATACATATCCTGTATGTTTATATCCTCACCTTTCCAATTACCAGGCAATATTGCTCCACCATATACAAAAAGAGAAGGCACGTTCAATCTCGCCATCGCCATCATTGAAGCCGGCATGTTTTTATCACAAGCAGCCACAACAATCAAACCATCTAAGCTTTCACCGAATATCACCGTCTCTATAGAGTCTGCAATAACTTCTCGACTTACCAAAGAGGCTTTCATACCTTCCGTGCCCATTGAAATACCATCACTTATAGTAATAGTTCCAAATAAAAATGGAGTCCCATCAGCGGCCCATACACCATCCTTAACCTGTTTTGCCAACCTATCAAGATGCACGTTACAAGGAGTTACATCACTCGCTAGATTTGCAATTCCAATGAAGGGTTTATCCATATCTGCATCCTTCAAGCCAGTTGCACGAAGCATTGACCTAGCTGGTGCTCTATCAGGACCATCAGTAACGACATAGCTTTTATGTTTGAGCTTGGATCGAGGATTAGTGAGTGTCATATTTTGACGTCTCCTGCGTGTATTACTAAATTAATTCATGTGAGAAGTGCAAGGTAATACTATAGTCCTCTGTCGGATTATAGTTATTCCCTTTCAAGGCTTAGAATTCTCTCAAATCTTCAAAAACTGAATGGTGTGCGAATCTCAGAACAACCAACATAAAGGATCAGACATCGGGTTGTTTCCGACTAGTCCAATGATCTATATTTCTCTACTAATGAAACAACACGCTCATCTATATCATTTCCAAGAGGTCTATCAGCATCGGAAAGAGCTATCGCTAAATGAGCATCTCTAGAAAGTTGTTCAAACTCAGTGCTGTCTTCCCAGTCGCGTCCTAATTCATGAAAAAGGGCATCAAGTCCATTCTTGGTGAACACTTTATATCCTCCATTTTCCCATATCACAAAGCAAGGGGTCAGCAACTAGCTAACCCCCTGTCTGAAAACAAATTAAATGCCTATAACGGCTATTCGTCTCCCCTGGTAGTTCTTCCCCTATCCAATACCGTTTTGACTTGACTGGCAAAAGAGACTAATTCCTCCGTACCTGCGGAACCTTTTTCTTCCAATTTTGTCATAAATTGTTCGAACAACCAATCTTCTGTTCTACCATGTGGTATGTCGAAAAATTCACGGTTAAACCTTGGTAGCTTGCCGGGAGGGAAATATCCCTTCTCTTTGAATTCGTACCCCTCCAGATTCTCGGTGCCTTTACCTAAAACTTCTCCAGTTTCAACGTAATGCTCAATAACAGCATGCATTCCGTAGCGTTGTATCGGACACACCTTAATGCAAATAGCACAGCCTTCATATCTGGCCATTACTGGTCTGCATCGTTCATAAATCACCTTGAATTTTTCTACCCCTCTCCACCAAACCTTATCTCTAATCAACGCCCGACCTGGACATCTGTTAACACATACCTGACACACTTCGCAAAACTTATTGATACCGTAATCCACGGGTTCGTCATACGTGACAGGAGCATCAGTTGTAATAAGCATTATTCTGGATCTGGATCCAAAATGAGGAGATAATAGCTGACCATTAGCACCTAATTGACCTAGTCCTGCCTCTACGAACATCGGAATATAAGCACCGCTGTTATCATTTGGACTATGAATCTGGGCATGGTATCCCAAAGATCTAATATAATCTCCCAAGTCCAGAGCAAGAGCTCCTTCAATCTCATAGGTACCAAAATGAGCCCATTCAGCTTCCATACTGGGTATGGTCTGTGTCCACAGATAATCTTGCTCCAAAGCCAAACATATGGCGTGTTCATACTTGGACCAATGTTTCTTACTACTGTATGCGTATCTATGATCAAATTTGGTAAATCCTACTTCATGAAAACCTAGCTCCCGTGCTTTTAAGCGAATTTGTTCGGTCAAATCATTTCCTGGGATAGGTGTATCTGTAGGTTCTAGTTCACCGGATTCTAAAGCAGCGTCAACAAGAGGCTTCACGTGTTCATCGTGTTTCTTACGATTTTCAACCATCTCATCAGAAAAAACGGTCCACACCCATTGCCTATCTGCCGATTTGTCTATGTTCTGACTTTCGATAGGATAGGCTCGGCTATAAAACTGGACATCTTCTTCTCGAACGGGAACACCTGGTACAGTAGTTAAATCCTCTGCCACCTGTATTGCCACATCTGGGTCCCCGTGTCTCCTTCCCGGTCGTTTCACAACATGATCTACAGTTTTCTTAGGCATCGCTCACGCTCACCCCCGTAAAATATTAGACTCATACCGCCGAGTTTACGATGTTTTACATACAACGTCAATAGAAACCACACTCAAATAAAACAGTCAACTACTGAGCCTTAGAGATTTTATTCCTACGCCTCTGAATTTTTGCGTACCTAGCTAGTAAAACAAGTCCTCCGATGCAAATCACGCTCAAGTAAGTAATGGATCGATCGACTAGAGCAATTGAAATCGCGTCGTGCCTAACAAGGCTTAGCATGAGGATACCAGTCATACCTGGTTCCACAGCCCCAACACCACCAGGTGTAGGAATAGTGCTCAATATCGCGTGGCCCAAGGCCACTACCACAATTAAAGGAATAGGAGTATTAATGTCTAGCGCTAAGACAACAAAGTAAAGTCGTGCAATTTCAAGCGCCCATCCTAAAATTCCTAATGCCATTAATATCTTCAACTGCTTCAAGCTATCTAATGTACCCTGATGAAACTTCAGATACGCATGTCTTAATCCAGATGGCAGTATTGATGCGATTCGCAATCCGTATCTCTTCATAGTTACAAGAGCTAAAATTAACGAAAGAGCCATAGCCAGAGCTGAAATTAGAATATATATTCCTGCATGATTAGTGAAAGAGGTATAAACGAAGAGACTGCTACCAGCAAGTAATAAAAATATAGTAACTGTATCAAGCACCCGTTCTGCCAGAATGGTCCCTAAACTCCAAGATATTTCCCTATCAGAGTCCTCTGCGAATATATAGGCACGATAGGCATCGCCAATCCTAAACCAGGTAATTGAATTAACAAACCATCCTATGATGATAAGTTGAGCGACGTCTTTCGCTCCAGGTATTTTTTCGTGATCCTGAGAGTCTTCAATAGAGTTCTTCGCCAACATACGCCATCTCATCCCTCTAAACAGAAAGCTTGAGTAGTAAAACAGCAAAGCAAGTAGGTAAAACCATGGGTTCATTGTAGTAATGTTGTCCCAGGTAATAGACCATTGGACGTCAAAACGAGTGACTAGAAAACTGATAAATCCAAAAGCAATGCAAAATGCTATAAATGTAGGTAGAGAAAGTACTCTGGACCTCAACGATACATGACTGGCTTTGTCACTATTATTAATTTTCATGAATATTCACAAGACATATTGTCGACTACAAGGGCCGCTTCTGTGGGATTCCAGGTCTACGTGGATGGCTTTTCGGAGTAGGTCCTATTTTCTCCAGGACAACCAGCACACGGGCTTCTTCCAAATCTCGAATGTGGATTTCCTTAACTTCTTTTACCATCCCTCCCATAGCTTGAATTGACTGACAAGCACTATCTAATTCATTTTCCACATCTATCTTTTTTTGTAGGATGACTCTCCCGCCCAGTCTACAGAAAGGAAGGGCTAATTCAGCCATTACAGCAATACTAGAAACTGCTCTTGTCACAACAAAATCAAACCTCCCTCTAAGGTCATCAATGTGCGCTAGTTTTTCCGATCTGTCGTTCAATACAGTGAGTTGATTTAGGCCTAGAAGAGTTTTAACATTCTTAAGAAAGTTTACTTTCTTATTTCTAGCTTCAATCAATGTGGCATTTAGATTAGGATAAGCTATCTTAAGAGGAATCCCCGGAAATCCTGCTCCCGTCCCAATATCTACGAACCGTCCGCTTTCTAATGTAACAGACGAAATAGCTAGTGCAGGAGTTAGTGAGTCTAAAAAATGTCTTTTCTGAACTTCCGTGTAATCGGTAATGGAAGTTAAATTGACCTTAGTATTCCATACTAATATTTGTTCATAGTATTGCTTAAATTTATCTAACGACTCTGAATTTAGCTCTATACCCAACTCTTGAGCCCCACATCTAAGCAATTCCAAATGAATTCCTTGTTAAATGAATTCCTTGTTATATGAAAAGTAAATCAGAAGAGATTATACCATTCGCCAATATTCAGTAAAAGTAATCGTGGGATGTATTGATTGACATTATCTAAAGCACCCTATAAACTTCAGCCACAACATAGCCGGGGGGAGCTTAGGAATACCTGGGCTGAGAGGGCATCAAGCACGCCGACCCCGATGACCTGATCTGGATAATGCCAGCGAAGGCAATTGGTTCACTATTTGATAAGAAAGCCGCCAGGATCAGGAAGGGCGGCTTTTATTTATTGAAGTCCCTCAACACCCCGAGAGTGTAGGTGTCGTATGTCAAACGCAACAGGTCTCCTAATAATGCTGATTACGTCTGTCTCATTTGTGTTGGTCGGAATATGGTTCGTAAGGGAGAGACGCCAAACTTTAGAGAACTTCATAGTTTTTAGAAACAGTGCAGGCTCCATCGTGACTACAGCGACTCTTGTAGCTTCCGTGATAGGCGCCTGGATACTCTTTAGTCCAGCTGAAACCGGTACATGGGCAGGGATTGCTGGATTAATTGGTTATAGTTTCGGACAGGCTGCGCCCTTACTCGCTTTTGTGGTCATAGGCGCCAAAATGAGAAAACTAATGCCGGAAGGGCACTCACTAACTGAATACGTATGGCACCGTTATGGAAGGGGATTATACTTCATCACAATAGCTGTAACTATCTTCTATATGTTTATATTTCTATCAGCTGAATTGACAGGGATATCTCAAGTAGTACATCTCTTAGCCGACACTCCGCTCGGAGTAACCGCCATAATAGTAGGATTACTCACCGTTCTGTATACCGCGTACGGGGGAATTAGGGCATCAATCGTAACCGACACCGTACAATTTTATCTACTACTTCCGTTTCTGGTCATAATGTTTGTTATTGTAGCGTCTTCATTGGACGGTCTGGGAACGGCATTTGAAAGAGTCTCATCCAACAGACCAGAACTGCTATCGCTCACACATCGTCCCGGCATCGAATTTGGTGTTACCTTATTTATAGCTATACTGGCAGCCAACCTGTTCCATCAAGGATTCTGGCAACGGGTTTACACAGCAAAAAGCGAAAAAGCACTCAAACGAGGATTTTTAATATCAGGTGTTGTTGCAATTCCAATCATAATTATAGCAGGCATATTCGGAATAATTGCCGTAGGTAGTAACTTAGCCGAAACTCCATCTGTTGCCCTGTTTTCCTTGGTTTTAAACACAATACCAGGGTGGGCTCTTATGGTCGTTTTGGTACTCGCCATAGTGCTAGTCATGAGTAGTTTAGACACATTATTGAATGGGATGGCAAGCACAGTTACGATTGATCTTTCACGAAGTAAGCCGCTTTTACAGAGTAAGAACCTGTTACGTTCCTCCCGGTTTATTACCGTTATATTAATAATCCCAGCGATTTTCATAGCTTCAAAAGGTTACAGCGTCCTCTACCTGTTCCTCATAGCGGATATGGTTTGCGCAGCTGTGATGTTTCCTGTTTTCTATGGACTTTACTCTGGCCGTTTTAGCGGTAAAGCCGCTGTATTAGGTTCCTTATCAGGACTGGTAGCCGGGGTACTATTTTTCCCTACAACTGCAGCTCCCTATCTGACAGGTTTAATAATAGATATTGACTGGGCAACACAGCTCCTTGTCAGCTTCGGCGCAGCTTTCGGAGTTTCCGTCGTAGTTAGTCTAATGTCTATGATGCTTCCCAATGTGTCAAACAATACCAGCGAAGATTATGACTATTCAGAACTCCAAACCAAAGTAAAATTGATTGAGAATTAATAGAGATTCAGATGGATTTAATTAGAGAACTTAGATACCGTCACGGTAACCTCTGGGATAGCGTTGTCAATCACAGGTTTGTTCTAGAAATGGGTGATGGCTCACTAGGAAAGGATCAGTTTAAAAGATACCTAATACAAGATTATATGTTTATAAAGGACTTAGTGATACTTATAGCTCTCGGCATAGCTAAAGCCAATGATCTGTACTATTCAACAATATTGAATAGGTTTCTTACAGGTATATTAAATCCTGAAAACGATTATTTTGAAAGAAGTTTTACCAAACTCAATGTTCAAAAAGAAGAATATGAAACATCATCCATTTCTCCGACCATGCAGGCCTTTGGCGATTTCCTAGTACGAATAGCGCACGAAGGGCAATTTGAAGACATAATGATGGCATTGTATGTCACGGAAGGTACCTACTTAGACTGGGGAACGAACCTAGCTAACAATATGGACAGCAACGTAGATCCAATTTACAAAGAATGGATCGAACTTCATAGCCCGTCCGCATTAGGGGAAATAGTTCACGAGATCGGTGATTATCTGAAAAATTTAGATCATAGTGTATCTCAAGCTAGATTGGAGGATATATTCGTTACTACTCTGAATTACGAGTATATGTTCTGGGAGTCATCACATAAGAGCTAAACAGATTTCTGTTCATCAGTACCAACATATCCGCATAATAACCTAAAACTCTGTAATATTTTGATTGAAAGCCGATATTCCTCTAAGATAAGCTAGCTATCTAGTAGGGAAAGTAACTAGATAGAAGTTTGGGAGTCTTAAGATGAAAACTGTACCTATAGTTATGACTATCGCTGGGTCTGACTCAGGTGGCGGAGCCGGTATTCAAGCCGATCTCAAAACATTCGCAGCGCTAGGGGTCTATGGCACTTCGGTTATCACATCAATTACAGCTCAAAACACTGTATCTGTAACAGACTTGTTCAATATGCCGAAATCTATAATTTCCTCCCAGATAGATGCAATTATGACGGATATAGGTTCTGATGTTGTAAAGACAGGGATGCTGGCAAATACGGAAATTATTGAAATAGTGTCAGAGAAGTTAACAGAATTCACGTTTCCTATCGTTGTTGTAGATCCTGTTATGGTAGCAACTAGTGGCGACAGACTCATATCTGAAGACGCAATAGACATCTTACGGAAAATGCTAATACCTCTAGCCACAGTCATTACCCCAAATATACCAGAAGCCGAAGCGTTGACTGAAAGAAGAATTTTAACCTTAGACGACGCACGTAATGCAGCGAAAGATCTAGTTGCAATGGGTGCAAAATCTGCGGTCGTGAAGGGAGGTCATATGGAAGGACCTTCTACCGACATGGTTTATGATGGAAAAGAGTTCAGAGCATACACTTCAAAGCGAATATCGAGTACGAGTACTCACGGAACAGGATGTACATTAGCATCTGCAATTGCTGCTAAACTGGCACACGGTTATTCAATTAGGGATTCGGTATCCCAAGCCAAGCGATACGTTACTGCATCCATAAGAAATGCATTTCCGATTGGGAGCGGACACGGTCCGTTAAACCATTTTTACATGTATTGGGAAACATGATACTAACATGAAAGATAGCAGAAACCATGATTTAGCAATTTACCTATCTGAACATGATGTGTCAGGTTTTATCACCATGGAAATGTCACTAGATTCTGTAAGACTGGCATTCGAATTAATATCTAAAGGAAGTGCTAGTAATACACCACCCATGCGGATGAACTTCCCTCAGGGAGGGTTCTCTAGCTCGACTTGCTCTATACCAGGTCTAGAGCTAATGGGCTTCATATCTGACTCCAACAGATCGAATACTTTTGTACACGTTAGCAGTAGTGTTTCAGGCAATCTTTTAGCAATCATTGAAAGGCATCAATTAGAAGAATACGTTATTGGAGCCGTCACTGGAATAGCCACCAATGCCATGGCTAATCCACAATCCAGTTCTATAGGAATAATCGGCTGCGATACTGGAGCATCGAGACAGGCAGAAGCAA
>CAYSLK010000086.1:0-7548 GCA_964431885.1 uncultured Dehalococcoidia bacterium
TGTCATTCTATCTAAGTCAACTTAAGTTTTTTACCATCATAATATTGTTACGATGTGCAAATCTGTTTTTTAAATAACCCATTTAGGACAATTTGAATTGAAGCGCAGTTTTGAATTGACCACTTACGAGTGGATATATAATGTTAAGAGCGGCAACACCTGAACGTATAGTTCATGTGAAACAAATCCATGCGGACGATATACATCTAACTGAAATTACCAGAAGACTTCGTGAAACCATGTCCGAGTCAGCTCAGAGTAGAATGATAGAATCTAGACCTTGCCATTTTTAAATGAGCGGTATTTAAGTGCCTTCATATGCTATGTAAACAATGTCAACAGCAAAATGATCCCGACGCAAAATTCTGTATTTTTTGCGGCATCCAGTTAGTACCATCTTCACCGCAAGAAACTCCAGAAGGAATCTCCGATTTGAGGAATCGCATTGACAGAATAGAAACTCTGTTCATGAAATATCTATCCGAAGGGTCTCTGACTCCCGAGGAGATTTCTTCATTCTCCTCTTCACTTCAAGAGTCTGTGGCAGAAGTCAACATAGACACAATACAAGTAGAAAAACGAGACCTTAGCGTAGAATCAAGACACATATCGGAACGTTTAATTCCTTCTGAGAAGGATTCAGGAGTGCTTTCAAACTCTGCAATCAATCTATCTGAATCTCAGGCTGATTCGAACACTTCTACAATAATTAATTCTCCTAAAAGAAGTCGCATTAACTGGGAACGTATCCTTGGCCTGAACTGGCTAGCCATCACAGGTAGCCTCGCGTTAATTCTTTCCTTAGGGTTGATTTTATTCGGAACCTATTCGGTGTTATCTCCATGGGTGAAATACGCAATTGGGCTAGCATCTGGCATAGGTTTAGTAATATTAGGTGATATAACAAAGAGCAAATACGAGTTCTGGTCAAATGCACTTATTGGTGTGGGTGTATCTATCATTTATGTGGTTACCTACGCCTCATTCGGAATATGGCATCTTTATACACCTGTACTAGGGCTCTTTCTATTAGGTGTTACGGGGGTTTCAGGATGGTACTTAGCATTTAGGTCAAATGAGATGTGGATTGCCATCCTGGCAATACTCGGTGTTTTCATTAGTCCTCTTTTAATCGGGATGAACTCTTTAGATGTAAATATACTTATTTTACTAGCATATTTAATTATTATGGATCTAGTTATTCTAGGCATGTCCATAAAGAAAAACTGGAAGGTTCTTAATCAAATCAGTCTTTGGGGATCCTATATATACCTTTGGTATGCCAGTAGTTATTTAGGTCTAGATGACTTGTTAATTTATTTGATTACGCTGGTCCTCGTTTACCTCATTTTTATATCTGTCACTTCCGTATTTCAGGTGATTAAGAGGCTAGAACCCAACTTTTCTGATCTTTTGTTGAGCCTGTCAAATACTAGCCTCTTTTATTTCATATGTTCTCTGGAACTAGCCTCCGAATATCCCATTACATTTGCATTGACAAATATTTTCCTTTCCATAACAAATGGAATTCTGGCCTTATTCATCACGAGAATAAATAGCCATGCACGAAGTTTCGGGATAGTGTTTTCCGTTAAATCTGCTATCTTCCTCTGCGCTACAATACCTATTTACTTTTCGGGTATCTCCACCACAATAATGTGGTCCTTAATGGGAGGTGGATTTGTAATATTAGGATTGGAAACCAGAGAGGTGAAATGGCGTATTTATAGTGCGGTGCTATTCACTCTGGCGATCAGCAAGCTAGCACTTATAGACCTATGGGCAAAAACGGCCTATGTCACACCTTCAATTACTATGGACAATTGGATTATTAACGACCGTTCGATTTTAACTTTAATCCTCGTTTCAACAATTGTAATTACGTATAAATTTTATAAAAGGCATGGTTGGATCCTTGGTTTAAACCTAACGTCTAAAATGAATGCACGACCGCCAAGTTTTCAGGGAGACAACCATCTAATTGTCATCATTAGCCGACTTTTACATTCAGTGGAAACATCATTTATAAAATACGAAGGCTATAGGCCGATTGTATTGGGAATACTCGCAACTATTATTGTCCTGACTTCTTCTCTGATACATGTGGCTCTGTCACCTCTAGATCTACCTCTTAAAACTTTTATCATAGCAGTCACAACATCTGGATATGGCACTATACTAGTTTACATATCCATCCGACTACATAGCAGCGTTTTTCGTGCATTTGGCACTGTACTGGTGCCAATCGGATGTTTAGTTGGAAGTATTCTACTCATGTTAGTTTCTGAACTCCCTAACATGTTTATGAGCTGGGTTTTTTTGGGGTACGTATCAACTACCGCTTTGACACTAGCAAATATTGCACTGCAACGCGTTTACCCTGTCTGGTATCGAGTGGATGACTCGACAATAGATACTATTTCAATGTTTGCAGAAAAATGGCTCCAAGAAATCTACCTACACATACTACTTATTACAACTTTCATCTCATCTGCATACGAGCTCTTTTATCAATTCGACAGACTGGCCTACAACTCATCAAACGTCGAACAGTTAGCATTCACTCTATTTTTGGGTCTATTTTCAATTCTAATATTTACTTTAACTAAATTTAAACTAATATAATACACATACTCCTTCACTTTTTATCGATACGTAAGCATCTTCTTATTCGTTATTGCTTGTTTTAAATTGCTTACGTTTGACATGATAATATCAAACGGAGCATTAACCTCTCGTTTATGGAACGAATTCCTCTGGCTTCAAAAAGACACTTTCACTCCCATTATTAATCCTTATTTCTTGCTAGGCCTATCTTCATTTGCCATGGGTCTCATACAAATTCGTATAATTACTAGCAGTGACTTTTCAACATATACATATCATTTCGGCCTTGCTAATCATGCGAAATCACATATTCTAGCGATTTGTATAGGTCTGATATCTGTAATCGTTCTAGTGATTGGCAGCAGAGAAATCATAGTTTCCTTTGAACAATCCTCGATCGACAGGCCCCCAATATTTCTTTCCCTATTTTGGTTAATATTTTCGCTTAGTGTCTTGTGGACAGGCATTAGGTCGCGTAAAAGACGTCTTCGTCTTACTGGATTGGCGTTATTAGCTGTACCACTTGTAAAGGTGTTTACATACGACACATGGAACACGCATCCAGCTCTTGGTTTTCTAGGTCTATTCGTAATCGGATGTCTCCTCTTAGGCACAAGTTTTGTTTATCAAAGGAATAAAGATAAAGTTAAGTCATTTATTTACAAGTAACTTCAAATCTAGAAAGGATACGTCACATGTGTGGTCTGTAGTCTAATGAATAACCATGTATTATGACATCAGATCGCTATATCGTCAGAAATTTATACTGACATAAAAGAACCATTAATCTGTAAGGGAAGCCAACCCTGAGGATATATTACAGGTCTTATGTCAGAATACAGGATAATCTGGTCTGGATCTCAGTAAGGATGAGAATTCTCCAACGTCCGTAACAATGGTTTGCTTCAACAATTCAAGGTTGTATGAAATTTTCTTGGACAAATGATGAAATACATCGTAGGAACCAGTTGTAGGTAAAGCATCTGCACTTTCGACTACACTGATCAGAGATGCTAATGATTCAACCAATTGGGGTAAGGGTAATCCGAATTGCCCTCTTTCCTTAGTAGACCAAGTTGTGATAAGGGTTTTCTCAACATCATTTAGTTTCGAAATTATATTGTCTCCCTTTCTATGTAAAAGCATCTCATCACCAATACTGCGTAGCCAATTCGATATCTGATTACGTATAGTCCTTAATTCCGTTATAGCGACGTGAGACCGTGACAGTAACTCCCTAATGCTTAGTAATAGATCTAACTGTTTTTGCAAATCTTCTTGAGTCGCACCACAATTGGGATGTTTAAGAATTTCGAATTCCTGAGATATCTGTAGGTCACCAGATGTCAAAACAACGCAATACAATCCAGGTGTTGCCTTAGGACCATCGGGATTTGGCCCCTGGAAATGATCTTCCGAAGAATCTCCAGCAGTCCCTATTGGACCCTTGTATCTCATATTCCAGACAAATCGATTCATGCCTCTATTATTTGTGATTCGTCGTTCTACACAAGGATCATCATTGGAAAAACTTGCGATTTCTCCATTATTTGCATTTAGAAAGCTTAATTGTAGACCTTCTTCAGCAGGAGATTTCAAATAATAGTGAATTGTGACTCCTTGAGTAATATCCGTACCTGAGTCTAAAAATCTACGACGCGTAACACCATTCACATCAATGTATTCTTCAAAAGTACACGGTATGCCAGTAGCTACCCAATAGTTTTTCCCCGGGCCGATCCTATTCTGGTCTATCTTACCCAAAGCCTCAGGATTTCTATAAGTTGAACGTGGCTTAAAAAGATGATGATCATCGGCCAATAAATCAGTTGGTATTTGTCGTAAAGGAGTTATGTCATCAAGAATCCAAAAAGAACGCCCATGTGTTGCGGCTACCAGATCATCATCCTTTATCATTAGATCGTGTACAGGGGAAATCGGCAAATTACCTTGGAATGACTGCCAACTTTCTCCACCATTTAAGGACAAATATATGCCTTTTTCAGTTCCTGCGTACAAAAGATTTTTACGCGCTGGATCTTCACGAATAACCCTTACGAAATCATCTTCGGGGAGTCCTTTCGTGATCAAATCCCATGTTTTACCAGCATTCTTCGTCTTATAAATGTATGGGGAATAATCGTCAAGCTTATAGTTCCATGCTGCCACGTATGCTGTTTCGTGGTCGTGTCTAGACAACTCGATAGCACTTATAGTTGCGAATTTAGGAAGCCCATTGGGGGTAATAATTCTCCAAGTAACGCCACCATCTTGAGAAAGCTGTACCAATCCATCATCAGTACCAACCCAAAACATTCCTTCCGTGTGGTAGGACTCGGCAAAAGAAAAAATCGTACAGTAAACCTCCGCTCCTGAAACATCTCGGGAAATCGGACCACCTCCCGGTTCGCCTTTCGTCTTATCATTCCTCGTGAGATCAGGGGATATGATTTCCCAGTTGACACCTTCGTCACTTGAACGAAACAAATGGTTGCCTGCTACGTACAGCACTTTATGATTATGGGAAGATAGCACTATCGGAAAGGTCCACTGGAATCTATATTTCATGTCTTTAGCCCCTTGGCCGTAAGACATTTCAGGCCAAACTGTAATGATTCGCGACTCTCCTGTTTTATGATCATAACGTATTAGTGTACCGCCCCCCCCGGGGGCACTACCTATAGCACCTGAATATACTATGTCAGAATTCTCTGGGTGGACCACTATATATCCGCTTTCAGATGGACCGACAGCATAACTATCTTGGAAATTTATAACACCTTTGGCAGATCCACTTGGAGTGCTAATGGCACTATTATCCTGCTGAGTCCCATAAACTCTATAAGGAACTCTATTGTCCGTAGCCACGTGATAGAATTGTGATGTTGGTTGATTATAAATAGACGACCATGTTAATCCTCCATTATAAGAAACACAGGCACCTCCATCATTCCCTTCAATCATGCGTTCTGGATCGTTAGGATCAATCCACAGGTCATGATTATCATTATGAGGAGTAGTTATCATATTGAATGTCGACCCTCCATCGTCTGAACGCCAAGCCTGGATCGGAAGTGTCCACATAGTATCCGGGTCTTTAGGATGTGCGAAAATATGATGATGATAAAATGGGCGTTGTCTTACAATAGAGCTATCATTTACACACTTCCAAGTGTCTCCTCCATCATCCGAACGCAACAATGCTCCATCCTCAGCTTCTACAATTGCCCACACTCTAGCGAACTTCGCGGGTGACACTGCTACACCAATACGGCCTTTTATACCTTTGGGCATACCTGGATTGTTTGAAATGTCTTCCCAATTATCTCCCCCGTCATTGGAGCGCCATAATCCACTATCCTCTCCCGCACTAACCAAGCTCCACGGTGTACGTAGGGCTTCCCAAATAGAAGCAAAGATTATACGGGGATTATTGGCATCCATTGCTAAATCTATAGCTCCAGCCTTTTCACTTTTGAACAGTATGTGTTCCCACGTGCAACCACCATCCTTTGATCTAAATACTCCTCGCTCCTTATTCGGTCCAAATGCATGACCTAATGCAGCGACAAATACATGATTAGAATCAGAAGGATGGATCCTTATTCGAGAAATATGCCTGGTATCTCGCAGACCTATATTCTTCCAAGTTTTACCACCATCTGATGATTTATAAACCCCATCACCATGGGAAACATCGCCTCGTATACATGCTTCTCCAGTACCAGCATATATTTCAGAAGGATCCGATTCGGAAACCGCAATTGCTCCTATAGATGACACATCTAAATGCCCATCGGAAATATTCTGCCAATAAACTCCACCGTCTGTAGTTTTCCAAATGCCTCCGGCACAGGCACCAAAATAGAATGTATTTCTATCAATTGGATCACCCGCTACCGCAACTACTCGCCCACCTCTGTAAGGACCTATAGATCTCCATTCTAATTTTGGAAGCCATTTTTGATCAGTATTCACGAAGGTTCACTATCCTTTCAAATGTGTTGCCTTAGAATTAAGCATTTACTGTTCATTCTATATATTATTATCATTACAATCGTGTCGAATCAATCTGCAATTAAATAAAAAAACATAACACCATTTCAATGGTGTATACTGTCTGAATTATGCCGTATCACGACAAACGGTAGTTTACAGCGAGATATCCAAAAGGAGGTACTAGTTAATGGCAAACTATAGTTGCTCTGACTGTGGAATGGAAGTAGTGAATATTACATGTGGAAAATGTGGCTCAGAACTTGAACACAAGTTAATAGCAAAGGACGATGGCAGTAGCGTAGGGGTTTCAGAATGCCCGAAGGGTTGCGGTAAAATCAAGTCCCCCATGTGTTGCGGCAGCGACATGGTTGCAGCTGGATAACTTAAGTGATGAATGTGAGCAAGAATCCATACATTTGAATCTCCAAGCACATATGAAAATGCTCATGTTTTTCCTATCAGTCTATCGTTTTTCTCATTAGGCACATTTTAGAATTCCCTTTCATAAAATGATCCTATAATTAAAAAGGGTGCCGGATACACTCTTCCGGTTTGCCCGTAGCGGTTTGCGAGCGAAACCTGGCACATTAGAACAAATTATTAATTACTCTCAGTCTGCTAAATAAAACGTCAAAGTATATATTCCAGTTCTGATCACTCATGTTCTATTAGATCCATTGTAATTACCTAGAGTCACTAATACTTTCTGTGTAACTCAAATAATCCGCTCTGAGGTGTTTAAAATTCAAATGACAACGATCATTGATTCGCACGTACACTGTTTCCCTCCGCTAGGAGCCACTGAAAATGTTACACAGAAACAATTAACGGAACTACAACACCATGTCCGCTTTCATAGTCAAGGAATACGTAGAGTTAAAGAAGGATGTAAAGTAGCAAGTCCTTAACTTGCTGGCGACAAAGAAGGGGTATCCTTCATAC
>CAYSLK010000087.1:0-3896 GCA_964431885.1 uncultured Dehalococcoidia bacterium
GCTACCGGTAGCACGGGATACGCCATGTCAGCCGGAGGACCAATTATCTTCCCTGATTGCCGCCTGATGCTACTTCAACCGGTCGCCTCTCATACTGGATTGCAGCATGGGTTGGTTTTACCCGAAGATGCAACGATAGAACTGAGTGTTAAGGATGCTGAGAACGTCATGCTAAGTGTTGATGGATTTGTTGAAAAGGATTTCAAAGCTAATGACAAGGTTGTTATTACTGTAAGCCCAAATGTGGTGAAATTTTTAAGAGAAAAGCCGTCTGCAACATTTTACTCTTCATTAACCCGTAGGTTGGGTTTAGAAAAGTCGTCAATTCCCAACTAGAGATCTGATTAAAGTTCAAATTCAATGGCAAAAGAAATAAGAATTAAATCCAATCGTGTCTTTAGCGGTAAAATATTAGGACTTCGGATAGATACAGTGCTCCTTGACAATGGAAGGGAAACTGAGCGTGAAGTCGTGGATCATAGACCAGCTGTCGTCATTGTTCCTATAGACGAATCAGACAATGTAATTATGATTCGTCAATTCCGATATCCCACAGAAAACACAATATTAGAGGTTCCAGCTGGGATAGTGGAAACATCAGAATCACCCATGGAATGTGCGCAGAGAGAACTGCAAGAAGAAATTGGATATATGGCTAGGAATATGAGATCTATAGGTGGATTCTGGGCGTCTCCAGGTTTCTGTAATGAATATCTTCACGCTTACACTGCTAGAGATCTTATCCCAAGTAAATTACCAGCTGATGAAGACGAAAACATTGAAATTCAGAGGATTCCCCTGTCCAGTATCCCTAAGTTGATACGATGTGGGGAAATCGAAGACTCTAAATCAATAGCGGCTTTACTGATGGCAACTACCGTATTTTGAACTCGAATATGGTAATAGGAGATATAAAAGATGGTGCAACTAACTGATTTATTAGAACAAGTGGAAAAGAATAGAAAAGAACTAATTGATTTGCATAGAGGGCTGGTTCGCATACCATCAGTAAACGCAGGTACTATGCCAACTGGTGACGAAACTGCTGTTTGTGTTTATGTCAAGGATTGGCTAAGTGAATATGATATTGACTCACACATTTTGGAATCTACACCTAATCGCGGTAATATAATTGCAACATTGCAAGGTAAAGACCCATTCCCCGGGCTCCTTTTTATGTCACATACTGATGTTGTTCCAGTCGAAAATGAAAAAAAATGGATGTTCCCACCATTTAGTGCCGAGATCCATGAAAACAGAATATATGGACGAGGTGCGTCTGATTGTAAAGGATTATTGGCGGCTCAACTAATGGCGTTAAGACTCCTAAAAACCAACAATGTACAACTTCGAAAAAGTTTAAGGTTAGTGTCTGGAGCTGACGAAGAACATGGTGGCAGATATGGATTTGGATGGTTGGCAGAAAATCATTCAGATCTACTTAAATCAGACTATGCCGTGAACGAAGGAGGCGGAATACCTATAGAAGCGGCTGGTAGTTTAGCCTATCTTGTTGGTACTGGAGAAAAAGGTAGATTGCAGATTGAAATAGACATTAAGGGTGAAAGTGCTCATGCATCGACTCCATGGCAAGGCAAAAATGCAATGTATCGCCTTCAACAAGTGTTAGGGCGAATCCAGCAATACCAACCGGATCTTGATACATCTTCAAGTATCTTCAACTACTTGTCCATCTTTGCAATAGAACACAAGCCGACTAAAGACAACATAGAGGAGATTATATCTGATGTCCTACCCACCAATCCTAGACTAGCGACAATGCTTAAGGCGTTATCCAGACTCACTATCACCCCGACAATGTTGTCAGGTGGGATCAAATCAAATAGCGTTCCTGAGTCTGTGAGACTCACTTGCGATGTTAGGTCACTTCCACATCAGAATGAAGAGTATGTTTCAGAACAATTGGATAATATTTTAGATTCCATTGAAGGAGTTAGTTATTCGATAGACTATATGGCTGTCCCTAACTCTTCAGATTTTGAAACAGACTTTTCTGATGAAGTCAGAAAGGCCACAGAGCATGTAATAGAGAGAAATGACATTGGCTGGATACCTACGATCAGTACAGGATTTACTGATTCACGTTTTACACGGCCTCTTGGGGTGATTACCTATGGATTTATGGGTTCTCATCCAGACGATGATCCAATGCAAGATCGTATTCATGGGACAGACGAATCAATTGGAATTTCCAGTCTGGTTAATAGCACCAAAATCATGCTTGCTCTAGCTTACAACATGCTGGCCAAATAAACTGGACGATCAACTTTAGATTAGAGTCATTAATATTAATACCCATGGTTCTGGGTTGGCATCATCGTTAGCAAGTGATACACTCAGTTTGAGCGTACTTATCTAGCTCCTGAGCTTTACGTCTATATTACTAAACCCAACTACTGAAGAGTAATAGAATTCTGTCAGAATAGGTTTACATACTGACAGGAACTATCCTAATGTTTGATACTAAATGTGCAGGCTGATATGGGATAAAGAAGTATGAGGACTTGAAATGAGTGGACTAATATTTCATGAAAAGCCATTTACTGAATTAAAAACTATGATCGTTGCATTTGCCGGATGGCCAGACGCATCGGAATCGGCGACGCGCGCGGCTAGGTATCTTGTGCGTAAATTGCCTGCAAAGAGATTTGCGGAAATTGACCCTGAAGAATTTTATGATTTTACAACCATTCGTCCAGAAACTAGAATAAATAGAACAGGAAAGAGAATAACCCGCTGGCCAGCTAATGATCTTTACCAATTTAAAAATGAGTCAGATCCTAATGGGTTATTTATATATATAGGTACGGAACCAAATCTAAAATGGAAGACGTTTTCAAATATTTTGTTAGACGTAGCTAAGCAAGTAGGTGTTGAATTTATAGTTACCCTGGGTGCATTACTAGATGCTGTCCCTCATTCTCGCGAAGCAAGGATTACAGGCCGGGCTAGTACAAAAGAACTGACAGAAAAAGCCAACTGGTTAGGTGTGAGGAATTCAGGATATCAAGGTCCGACTGGTATTCATACAGCATTTCTCGATGCATGTACAAATGAAGGCTTGCCATATGCCAGCATTTGGGGCCATTGCCCCCACTATGTCAACACCTCTCCCAACCCCAAAATCAGTCATGCTCTTCTAACAAAGCTCCAGAGTCTTGTCCAAATAGAAATAGATATGGAGGAAATGCGCAAAGAAGAAGGGGCATTTGAATCAGCAGTACACAAGGCTATAAATAAAGATCCCGACGTTGGAGCTTACGTCAAACGTTTAGAAGAACGTTATGACGATGCTAACTCCATTAAAGAAGAAATTCCGAGTCCAGATATGATGGTGAAAGAACTGGAAGAGTATTTGAGACGTAGCCAAAAACAGGGTCCGGAATTATCCTGAAGTTAATCTTTCTTTGGCCTAAGGTCTATTACTTTAATCGATCGTAATCAAGAAGTCAGTTTCGTTTGTGAGCTTTACGTGGCTAGGATGCCTTACCATAAATATGTGACATTAAATGGGCATAAATTTCACTACTCAGATTCGGGTGGTAAACAACAGCCAGTAATATTGTTACATGGTTTAGCATCGACTTCCAGAATCTGGGATCTTGTTGCTCCATTACTGGATAATTCAGTTCGAGTTATTGCTCTAGATCAACGAGGGCACGGAATGAGCGATAAGCCCGATCATGGTTACGAGTTCAAGAATATATCAAAAGACCTCCACAGGTTCATCGAACAATTACAGCTTGAGTCACCAATTATAATTGGACACTCGTGGGGTGGAAGTGTAGCTCTGGAGTATGCTGCTCTTTATCCAGATATTCCATTAGGTCTTTGTTTCGTAGATGGCGGCACTATTGATATATCTTCAAGACCTA
>CAYSLK010000088.1:0-5319 GCA_964431885.1 uncultured Dehalococcoidia bacterium
CAGTACCAATTACCACAATCAATTGACTAATATTACCTGTTGATGCGTAACACTGTTAGAGTGTATTTCTGTACCACCATTTGTACCACCATTTGAGAGTTCATCTACGATTATGCCTGGCGTTATCTCTCTCTCTCAATATATAATGTGTAAGGCTTGGACGTGGTGATTAAGGCGTCCGTCGTTTATGGTCAGACCTTTGGAGACATGGTCAGAGAATACGAACGCACAACTTCGGAACCGGGGGTTGGGGGTTCGAATCCCTTCGGGCGCGCCACCACTTCCTCCTCATGTTACAGGCATTAAGCCCGATATAGTTGTCAGCAAAGTATCCTCTGTGCAGCTCACGATTCCCCATTTGTGACGCCATTATGGAACTTGTACGCTGAGAAGTCTCAATGTATGTCATCGTGTAACTCCTCTACTCCTTTGCGTGATATAGGCGTGGAGACTATACAATGACGATCAGTAGAATACAGTTTGTGTTACTCACATCTTAATTCAATCGATCTTTAGAAATCCATGAGTTCACACATTCCCGGATAAGTCAGTGTGTCAAGGAAAGAATTTAGTAGATGAATGAAGTCCCGAATTGTAATGAAATATATACAAGAATACCCAATGTCATATATATTAACGAGTGTAAAGTTAAAGAATTTTTTGAGAGGTGTACTTAAATGAGGATGTTACTTAAAGCTACTATTCCAACAGAGGCTGGTAATGCTGGATTGAAAGATGGAAGTTTGCCTGAAGGACTCGGTTCCATCATGGAAGATACTAAGCCTGAGGCGGTCTACTTCTATGTGGAGAACGGTCTACGCACATGTTTCATGGTGTTTGATATGGATGATCAATCACAACTACCGTCAGTAGTCGAGCCTTGGTTTCTTGGAATGGGCGCTCAAACCATTCTAACTCCGGTCATGAATGGCGAAGACTTTGAAAAAGCAGGACCTTCAATCGGTGGAACTATAGAAAAATATGGGTAACCAGACAACGATAGGCAACTTCCAGCAGTTAATGTTCCTTAAACTCCCCAGTAAAAGGTACAGGTACTAAAATCAAAAAGGCGTCTTGTACCCTGTAGATATAAATAGTTGAAGTAAATCGCTACAGGCTGTACCAGCCAGAGCCACGAATACAAATAATATCAGACCTAGATGCCTTATTTGAGAAGCCATTTGTTCGATTATAAGTCAGGGGGTCAAGTAAGGTAGAGATTAAGCCTTTTCCCAGATGATTGTGCAAATTTGAGGCTTATTGTCGATGGAAATAGGGGGAGTTGTTAGGACTATCTTGTTTCCTTTGATTTTGTAGTAGCGAATTTGTGAAGAGCCAACTCGATTTGGAAATAATGCTATTTCAATATTATGGATCACTCGGTCTCTATGAAATTCATATGTTCCACAATAAGTAATGTATGTTTCTGCCTCAACCACCCTTTCTTCTTTGGTTCCTCCCGTGAGATCGTTTGAGGATCGTTCAGGCCGGTTGTTAGAAGACATTGAAGCTGACATATATCCATCGGACGTATACATAATATAACCTACGGCATTTCCCCCCAGCGGGTACCCTATATTGCCGTTTTCGTCCTTGCTCGAGTATGACACCAACCGCCAAGTTCCGACTATGTCTTTAGCTTCCATAGAACCTCCTAGTAAAGGAAAGTGATTGTATTATACAGTCAAGAAAAGAGGTATGGGCTAGTTCATCAAGACGAACTCCAGAATGATGGCTGGCCCTAGAGACGGTTTATATCAGAGGGTCATTGCTACAGGCTAGGGTAGTTTCCATTTCATAATAACCTTGACACCTTGAGATATACTTTTTCTAAGAGTGTACTATGACAAGTTCCAATAATTGCAATAACTGTGGAACCCAGTTGCTTCCATACGCAAAGTTTTGTCCATCGTGTGGATTAGGAGCAGACGGATTAATTAAGTGTGCTAAATGTGGTAAAGAAAACCAAGTAGCAGCGAGCTTTTGTCAACTCTGTGGCACTTCTTTAAGTGAGGATACAGCGTCTGGAATACCTTACAGAGAACGACTAGACACCTCAGACGGTTCAACTCCACAAGGAATCGTTAGTTTTACAGATGCCGTTAAGTTTGGATTCAAAGGATATTTCCAATTCGGAGGTAGGGCTACACGTGCTGAATACTGGTGGTGGTGTTTGTTTTGGGTGATTGTATTTTTTACAGCGTCTCTCATCGATGGTGTCTTTAGTGGATCTGGCATATTTACACTCTTATTTGTTGTAGGAACCGTTATACCCTATTGGGCTCTATTGATCAGAAGGCTTCATGACACTAATAAGACAGGGTGGTGGATTTTGACAATGTTCATCCCTTTAGTTGGACCGATAATACATCTCTTACTTTGTTGTCAGCCGAGCCACAAGGGGCCAAACAAATATGGCGCAGATCCGCGTCACGTCAGGGCTAAGGTAAGCTAGTTCCTTTTTAGGGGCCTAGTTAGTGTCTAGTTAAAGGAACATTAACTGCCGTAAGTTGCCTGTCTCGTTGCTAATAATTTTTGTAAGCATTTATTCCTGATAGGCAATCTTTAAACAAATAATCGCAACAAGTATAGACTCTAGAGCATTAACTGCAAGGTATTCGAGCTGATTGTATGGAGCCGCCAATTGAGTAAAGAAACGTATTACGAATCTCACTTATCGAGCAATGTCATGGTTCCTATGAGGGACGGTACTAGATTGGCCACAGATATCTATCGTCCTGCAAAAGATGGTAATTCTATACAGGAACCTTTACCTACTATACTTGGACGGACCTCTTACGATAAAACCTGGACTGAACTATGGATAGAACCAGTGGCCGATTTTTTCACCCCCCGAGGGTATGTTGTTGCAATCCAAGATCTTCGTGGCCGATATAATTCCGAAGGAACGGGCCAGTACCAACACACAGCTAACCCAAAAGAGGGAATTGACGGTTTCGACACAATAGAATGGATTGCTTCCCAATCTTGGTCGAATGGTAAGGTTGGTATGGTAGGTAGTTCACATAGTGGAATTGTTCAAACAATTGCATCGCTATACCGGCCTCCTCACCTGAGTGCATTGTGGGTAGATGTCGCACCAACTAATATTTTCATGCACGAAGCCAGAGAAGGCGGTGCTATGGGTCTAGGCATGCTATATGCATTATTCCTGCACTCGTATGATAGCCAAGAAATCAGGAACGATCCAAACGCAAGAAGGGAGATATTAGAAGGATGGGAAAATATTGAACACTACCTAAACAATATGCCATTCCAGCCAGGCAAAACACCTATAAAACATGTCCCAAACCTAGAAAAAATCCTGTTCCACTACTATAGAGATGGGGAATATAACGATTTTTGGGCTCAAGATGCATGTAATCAAGATGCCTTTTTTTATAAAGCTGCGGACATTCCTGCGGTATTCTCTAGTGGCTGGTACGACGGGTTTTCAATAGCCGCCTCAAATCAATATGCTTCAATGTCGATGAGAAACACCTCACCACAACGTCTCCTTATTGGACCATGGAATCATGGAGGTCTGCGTGTAGGAGAGTCCTACACTGGAGACGTGGACTTTGGCTCAAGTGCTGCTTACGGCAACGAGAAATATAATCAGCTACGTTTAAGTTGGTTCGACCACTGGCTACGAGATATTTCTAACGGTATAGAGAGTTGCCCACCAGTAAAAATTTTTGTGATGGGAGGTGGCACTGGTATCCCAAATCGTGAAGGCAGACTTGACCACGGTGGTAAATGGAGAGATGAAAATGAGTGGCCGTTAGCTAGAACAACCTACAGCCGGATGTACTTAGATAAAGACGGATTCCTTAACTGGTCCATGCCAAATGAACTTGAAGCTTCTAAAAGTTTCAATTATGACCCTGAAAATCCAGTACCTACCATATCGTCAAATGCTCTTGGTATGCTTAAGTTGGCCAAGGGGTCGGAGAATGATAATGAAAAAGATGGAAGAATATTTCACAGGTTAAATCCCTTGTTTATAGCTGGAGCTTCACACCAGAAGGAAGAACCGAGACATTTTGGTTCAAAGCCACCGTACCCTCTAATAGAAAACAGGTTCGATGTACTAACATTCCGGTCAAGGCCCCTAGAATCGGACATGGAAATAACGGGGGAGATTGAAGTGCTATTATGGATTTCTTCGACGTCAATTGATACTGATTTCACTGCTAAACTAATTGACCTCTATCCACCCAGTGAATCATACGTCAATGGATATGCAATGAACTTAACTGATTCAATAATACGTACGCGTTTCCGAAACGGATACGGTGAAAGTGAGATGATGACCCCTGGAGAAGTGTATGAAGTACACATTAAACTGCCTCCCACCAGCAATGTATTTAGGAAAGGAAACTGTATACGGCTGGATATTTCGAGTAGTAGCTTTCCTAAATACGATGTCAATCCAAACACCGGTGAACCGCTAGGATGCCATACCAAAGCTGTCAAGGCAGAAAATACAATCCACGTGAACCGTAAATATCATTCATTCATAAGGCTACCCATAATACCGAATCGAATATAGCCATCGAAAAAGATGATAAATTAATACCCGTTACTTACTTTTGCATATCCGTAGTCTCTGGAAGTCCAGAAGAACTTCTACGTGACATACTCAGGTATACTGTTAATTAACTAGCTAACACTTCCCGCCCGGTAGCGGTTAATTCATTACAGTATACCCACTAAGTGCAAATACCATGGTGTCGCGATAATATGAGTAGAATTTTTAATTCATTATATTTATCTGGAGAAGATCAATGTGCGAAACCTATAAAACCACCGCGATGTTCGAAATGATTAAAGAACGTTACGGAATGAACATGAACTCTGATGAGCTTGGAGAGCTGAGAACGGCTATAAATGACATAACCACTGCTGCTGATACCATCAGGGCGGTGCACATGGACAATAGCGTTGAGCCGATGTCTGTCTTTACTCCTTACCGTAAAAAGGGGATGGATACATGATATACGATCCCGTTTTTAGTTCCATTCGTGAACTAAGTAAACACATATATACCAAACAAGTGTCACCAGTGGAACTAACAAAACTTTTTTTGGACCGCCTAGGAACGATTGGCTCTAACTACAATGCCGTTGTGACCATCACTGAACGTCGAGCTATTCATCAGGCTCGTAGGGCAGAGAAGGAGATAATGTCAGGACATTATCGAGGAATACTGCATGGAATACCTTACGGAGCAAAAGACCTGCTCGCAACATCGGGAGGAATCCCCACCACTTGGGGGGCTTCACCTTTTAAAAACCAGGTTTTCGACTATGACGC
>CAYSLK010000089.1:0-8319 GCA_964431885.1 uncultured Dehalococcoidia bacterium
ACGTGATACCAGACGTTAATAGCAGCAATAGGTGTGGAATGGTCCTCATGAATTATAACATTCAATCCGTTAGCTAAACTAAATTCTTCATAAGATACAGAAACCATCGACATCTCCAGATAAGATAATAAACAAATACGATTAAACGAGTTTAAGTAATAAGTCACATATATTAATTATGAGGAATTATAGCACTTGAGAACAGTTCAGTCTGGGAGGTATATGAAACTGCGTTCGATAAACTTAATATGATAGCTGCGTAAGCCTACAATGGTACAACTGCAGGCTAAGAGTATGCCTAGCTTTTAATAACTTTAGTGTGCGAGGGAAGATTATCCTATGTTAGAAGGTTGATTACGTCCCAATTCTAATGTTCGATGTAATTTTCTTCAACGTTGCTAATGCAGAGAATGCTGAAATTTTACCTGTCCTTGGATTGCTTTCGGATGGCAGGTTTTTGATTTTTATTTCCAGGCTACCGAATTCCCCTAATGCCACAATTTCGTGGATATTTTGTTTAATTCCAGGATCAACATAGATCTGTATCAATGTTTTTAACGCACCTACTCCAGCCATGCTTAAAGCGGCTGATACGTTTACGTTAGATGGGAACAGTTTGCAGGCTTCTAATACTGATCCCTCATATATCATTACAGGTTCTCTTATTGAATCTATATCCACACCTGATTTTATGGTCCCTGGTGCATTCCTTAGACCATCAGGCGGTTTCCTCGTAACCATGGTTATTGAGTCAACTTTACCTGAAGCATAGGAAGTGATTCCGTCCAAGCCTGCAATTGCACCTGAAGGCACATAAATTGTGCAGTCATTTGTAACAGCGAGTTCTAGTAAATCTGACCTGTTTAAAAGGGCTCCACAACTTAAGACCATAAGGTCTTTTCCGTGGGTCAAGGTAAGAGTGGCTATTTCGTCAACTGCTTCGCCGGTAGCGGCTTCGATTACGATGTCTACTTCGTTAACCAAGTCAGGTAAGGATAAAACTTTTAAGGGATTTTGAAGGGTAGATGAAAAATTAACAACCTTCGCTATGTCTCTACTGTTCATGGCTATTAGACGAGCCTGAGGGACTGCACCCTGGTCAAGCTGCAGAGCCAAACTTTTGGCTATAGTACCACAGCCGACTAATCCGATTTTACGTGGTGACTTTTCCATATATCAATTTTAGACTTGTGTACCCGTTGTGTCAAAACTCATGAAAGCTTTGGGTGTCCGTTATATAGGACTGTTGTATTCATCAGGAAGATCGATCATTCGTGCAGGTATGTTTCATAGGTGTTTATAAAGTAACAGTTTGAGCCCTAGTGTTGACGGGCCAATAGACCAACCCATAGCTTTACAGAGCCACATGTGGAAAGATATAATTAATAGTAATCCCATACTGTACTTGCTTTAATAAATGATTAAGTGAGGAACCTAATTGGCAATCCTACCTATTTTAGAAATACCCCACCCTATATTGAGAAGGAAAGCGAAGAAGGTAAGGGCTATCGACTCAGCTTTACTAAAATTAGCTTATGATATGATCGACACTATGCGTGATGCGGGAGGCGTAGGATTAGCTGCAAACCAGGTAGGATCTCTCAGTCGAGTTATTGTCATTCAGCTACCCTGTGAAGATGAGGCTCGTATATATTTGAACCCAGAAATCGTTCATCGTGAGGGTGAACGAAAAGTCGAAGAAGGGTGTTTAAGTATACCTGGCTACAGAGGGAATATCACACGATCTATTTGGATCAAATTTAGAGGCATGGATTCTTTATCAAATATGGTTCGATTCAAAGCTAACGAAATGTTGTCTCAAGCGTTAGAGCATGAAGTCGATCATCTAAATGGTATTCTGTATTCAGATCACCTCAAAGATCACGAGAAATTATTTGCCATAGATTTAGACGGTGAGAAATCATCTGGAAAGGACCCTTCAGTCAATCCTGAAGTCAGGACATGTGAGCCAAAGGATGGAATTACTTCTAGGACACATTCGGATATTAATAATGGAGAGTCTGGAACAGACATACATGATACGCCTGCCTCATTGAAGGTCAAATAACAGTCTCTAATAAAATTGTTACTCCGATAATTTGTTTCAATTCCGAGGATCAACTGTTGGAATTTTCAAACATTCTAAGGGTTTTGAGTTCATTTTTCGCCTCTCGAAATGTCAAGGCATTTTTGGTTGGTGGGGTGGTAAGAGATTTACTGCTAGGTAATTTGCCCAGAGATGTGGATTTGGTAATCGAGGGTAAAGCAGGGCTTTTGAGCCAAGACTTGGCTACGGCTCTTTGTGGTCGATTAGTTAATCTGGATAAATCTCGAGGGATAACAAGAGTAATTCTCCAATTTGATACAGGTCCATTAAACATTGACATTAGCTCCATTGGGGATAGCATCGCCGACAATATGAGACGTCGAGATTTTACAATTAATGCGATGGCCTTATCATTAGATGAAGACTTGTATAGTGTAAAGCGAAGCATGGTTGTTGATTGTTATGGCGGCTTATTAGATCTCGACACTAAAATATTAAGATCTTTATCTCCGACCGTTTTTAAAGATGACCCGGTAAGATTAATTAGAGCACCTCGGATTGCGATCTTTAACAAATTCATGATTTCTGAGGAAACTGCTAGTCAGATACGTAGTGATGTCAGTCTGCTAGATAGGATTGCTCCAGAAAGAACCAGGGATGAATTTCTCAAATTAATGTCAGAGCCTAATGTTAGGCAGTCTCTCGGAATTCTGGATGATTTAAACATTTTATCTCAAATCATCCCTGAGATTGATCAATCGAGGGATGTCGTGCAACCTAAGGAACATTATTGGGATGTTTTCAATCATCTGTTGGAGACTGTAGGTATGATTGAAATGATTTTCGATAATTTCTCCACAGAGGACGATTTCGTTGTAGACTGTATACCCAGATTTAACGACATGGAAGATTACTTCGATGAGGAAATCACAGATGGGCATAATAGGAAAACAGCTCTAAAGATTGGTGCTCTACTTCACGATATAGCTAAGCCAATAACCAGAACAGTAGAAGAATCTGGTAAGATTCGTTTTCTGGGGCACCATTCTCAAGGGGCGGAAATGTCTGTTGAAGTTCTAAATAGAATGAGATTTAGTAAAAAAGGAGTTGAATTGATTCGGCTAATGGTTCAACACCACCTGCGGCCAAGCCAAATGGGGCCTGTAGGAGAAATGCCCAGCGGCAAAGCAATATATCGTTACTATCGTGATGTTGGTGACGCTGCCATCGATACGTTATATTTGAATTTGGCTGACTACCTCGCTGCGCGAGGCCCAAAGCTAGAAGAAAAGGAATGGAGGGAACATTGCGGTATAATATCCTGGATATTACACGAAGGTATCAAAAGTAAGGCCCCGGATAACCTTCCCAAATTGATAAGCGGACACGATATAATGGATGAATGCGGGTTAGATCCCGGACCTGAAGTAGGTGACTTATTGAGATTAGTGTATGAGGCTCACGCGAATGGAGACATTGATACACGGATTCAAGCTTTGGATTTAGTAAAGTCTAACTTGAGAACTGGAGGTAGCGGTGCGTAGGAACGCTCGTTCGTTAATTCTTATCATCATGCTTGTTATCTTGAGCGGGCTGGTCTTAGGAATACAGAATTTAAAGATTAGAGATTTTGAAAGAGGTGGTGATACTCTGTTGGGTCTGAGTCTGGGTTTAGATTTACAGGGTGGCAGTCACTTGGTATACCAGGCTAACGTGGTAGACGAATTAACCGGTGAACGTATTGAACCAACCCCTGAAGAAATGGCGGGTCTCAAGAGAATAATAGAGAGGCGCATCAATAATTCAGGGCTGGGAGAGCCTATTATTCAACTTTTGGGGACCGACAGGCTTTTAGTTCAGTTGCCGGGTGTGCGAGATCCTGATAGAGCAAAAAGTCTCATTGGGGAGACGGCACAATTGTCATTTAAACATCGTGTGTTGAATGTTCCCAGGCCCGTGAATGAGATCTCATCTGACGACATCATTAATGTTAGAGTTGATTATTTACCTAAACCAGAGGACGAATCATTAACAGGGGAGGAAGGAGATACAGAGGCGGAGACATCAGATGGGAGTGCGGATGATGATGCGACGGGACCCGCGTTTCTTATTGTCCAGTTTAGTGCAGACGGTGCGACATCCTTTGCTAATATCCTAGCACGGATGCAGCGGGAAGTTGACTTATTTATGGCGTCTGGTGGTAGAGGTCCCCAGTCATCAATAGAATTATCCATACACTCTGAATCTCCAATTAAATATCAACTTTCGGCGTTCGAATTCATTAGGATCAACGAGACAAATGAATTCGCTTTTGTTCTGCCTAAATTGAAGGAAGCAGAAGAAGTTACATCGAAGGAAGACGCAGAATCGGCTATCGGTGAAAATCCGAAGGTTTCATTTGTTGAAATCCTAGGAGCTGTGGATGAAGATTTTGGCCTCACTGGCGAAAATCTCCTGAGAGCATATCCAAGCCAACAGTCTAATTCAGGCATACCTATAGTTAATTTGGAATTCGATAACGATGGTACTAGGAAATTTGGTGAAAAAACCTCACAGATAGCAGGGAGCCCCACGGATCAGATAGCAATTTTCCTAGACAGACAAGAATTGATTTCTCCCGTAGTGACAACTGCTATTACGACAGGTATAGCTACAATACAAGGCGGATTTACCATTGAAAGGGCTAGGGATATCGCTTTGTTATTGGAATCAGGCAGACTTCCAGTCCCGGTTGAATTGATTCAAGAAAGGGACGTTGATGCAATTTTAGGGGCTGATTCGTTGGAAAAGAGTGTAAAGGCTGGGTTAATTGGTCTGGGATTAGTGCTTCTGTTTATGGTACTTAACTACAGAATTCCGGGCATCATAGCTTCTATAGCTTTAATGATCTATGCAGGGATTCTGTTATCTATATTTAAGATATTACCTGTTACGTTAACTCTGTCCGGAATCGCAGCTCTTATTCTTTCGATTGGTATGGCTGTTGATGCTAATATATTGATATTCGAACGCATGAAAGATGAACTGAGATTAGGACGAACTTTGATGTCCGCTATAAATATCGGTTTTGACCGTGCTTGGCCTGCTATAAGAGATGGTAATGTGTCAACCTTGATAACATGCGGTATTCTCTTTTGGTTTTCTGACCAGTTAGGCACGACGGTCGTGCAGGGTTTTGCTGCCACATTGGCATTCGGCGTCATGATTAGCATGTTCTCAGCGATTGTAGTAAGCCGAACGCTTCTACGTTTATTGGCAACCACAAGATTGTCACATAGGATAGGCCTATTTCTTTCTGATGCCGGAACAAATAAACGTCGTAATGAAGATGCACCCACAGTTGGTTGAAGGAGATATATGTGGATTTAGTTAGCAGAAGACATTGGTTCTTTTTGTTTTCATTATTGGTGATGATTCCCGGAGTTGTGTTCTTTATCATAGCCCCTGGTCTCAAACCTGGCATAGATTTTACTGGGGGATCAACTTTGACCTTGGCGTTTGAAAACGAAGTTAGCCAGACAGATTTAAGAATAAGTTTGAGTGACATAGGTAATGCCGATTCCACTGTACAAAAACTTGAAGATAAACTATTTTTTATTCGTACGGTCCAATTAACAACAGAGGCGAAGGATTCTTTGATAAACCATGTTAAGTCACTTTCGCCGGATGGAATACAAGTTTTATCATTCGACTTGGTATCTCCCATTATTGCTCAAGAAACCGTTGTGAATGCTTTATGGGCAGTTTTAGCTGCCTCAGTAGGAATTTTCCTCTATGTGTGGTGGGCCTTTCGTAATGTACCAAGCCCGTTTAGATATGGAGCGGCTGCGATCATTGCCTTAATTCATGACACTTTCATCGTTATAGGGATTTTCGCTATCTTGGGGATGTTGTTAGATATAGAGGTTAACACTATGTTCTTGGTAGCTTTGTTAACCGTCATTGGGTACAGTGTCAACGATACCATAGTAGTGTTTGACCGAATAAGAGAAAATGTGTTGATCTATCCCAATAGAGGATTCGCGGACGTAGTTAATCTCAGTATATTAGAAACGTTAGGAAGATCGTTGAATACCAGCTTGACGTTGCTTTTTGTTTTATTAGCTCTATTCCTCTTTGGTGGTACGACTATACGCAACTTCCTGTTGGTTCTTCTAATAGGGGTCGTTGCAGGTACCTATAGTTCTATAGGTATTGCTAGTCAAGTACTTGTTTCGTGGGAGTATGGTGACCTTAGGCGCTTGTGGAGAAAACTCACGCTACGTTCAGTAACCGCTAGCTGATAGTTCTTTTTCAGATACCTATCGTGGGGATATATTTATAGCAACTTAGCAAATGACCGTATAGTCTCCTGTAATGTTCGTTTTGTATCGATGGTTTCTGGTCTTTCGTGAGCGAAAGGCACTTTACTTATTAATTCATATATCTTAGATGCGCCTTGGTGAAACGCTGGAGTCACGCCTACGTTGGCGAATGAGGATGCTATTTCATTCATCTCCCCGACCCAACGGAAAGCTTTCGTGTGAAGGGATGGAATAGTCTTTTCCATTTGTAGATATGCGTCTGATTGGCTATTGATAAATTCTTGACGAAGTTCGCTTGTAAGGTTCATAGCTTCAGCAGCAGCGAGAACTGCGGTGTGGAGTGCGAAAGTTCCTTTGGTTAGAGCAGCATAACACATCTTGATGGCCGAAGCTTGTCCTATAGTATTACCCAGATCAACTGTTGTAATTCCGTTACCATCTAAATTTGACATAACTTCAGAATGCACTCCTGAAACGTAAAACCTAGTAGGAATTCCTGAACCGGGCGGATTACCGATAATGGAAGCATCCACATAATCACTACCAGATAGACAAATTATAGATTCTATTTTCTTTGTGGTTTCAGGAGAGACTGCGTTGCAATCTGCATATATAACAGACGTATTGCTTTTTCTGATGGAATTGGCTACGGTCCTAGCTGTGTCCAATGCATTCTCTGGAACAAGTATGGAAAGAATCAAGTCAGCTTGTATAACCATTTTTGACAAGTCGGGCACTTCTCGTATACCGGCGAGATTAGCTAAGTCTTTGGTCCTCTGGCTTCTATTTTCTAGATAGGATATTACATCAAAACCACGCGTTCTTAATACCTGCCCTACTGCATGACCCATATCTCCTGGACTCAGTATAGCTATTGTGTTTATTGACAAGATTATTCCTCCTGTCCTCCCAGAGGTTTTATTTAAGTATGACGAGATTATAATGTAGCACTAATCGCTTATCAATAATTAAGGTGTAAGAATCTGATAAACTTCATAAAGAATATCTGGGCGATAATATTGTTATCTAATTGGTTTAGTTTGACCGCGTGAAATACAAATACATAGGAGGGGTCCGATGAAGATAGGTGCTCATGTATCGGCTGCCGGAGGTTTATCTAAGGCGATCGATCGTGCGGAAATCATTGGTGCTGAATCAATTCAGTTATTTGCATCATCACCTCGTGGTTGGTCGTTTAAAGAGATCAGTGATAGTGAAATTAACTTATTTAGAGAAAAGATTAAGGTAACAAATATTTCTCCTGTTTTCTTACATGGTATTTACTTAGTCAATGTGGGTGGTAAGCCTGAACTATTGCATAAATCGATTGGATCTCTTGTTACCCACATGGATGCGGCAGATAAGATAGGTGCATCTGGAGTAATTTTCCATGGTGGTAGCCACAAAGGCGTTGGTTTTGAGGGTGTTATAGATCAATGTGTCAAGGCGTTAAAGGAAGTCTTGGATAATACGTCACCCAATGTGTGGCTTGTGATAGAAAATAGCGCTGGAATGGGCTCACATATCGGTGCGTCATTTCAAGAGATTGGGAGATTAATAAAGGCTATTGATGATGAAAGGATGAAAGTCTGTATAGATACAGAACACGCTTTCGCAGCTGGGTATAATTTGGCAGACCCTGTCGCTATAGATCAGGTTATGGAAGAATTTGATAGAGAAATCGGGCTTGCAAAATTAGTTGCAGTTCACGCGAATGATGCCAAAGTAGGTTTTGGATCTGGGGTTGATCGTCATGAAAACATAGGTGAAGGACACATAGGTGTAAAGGGCTTTGAGACAATTATGGCCTATCCAGCCTATAGGGACATCCCATTCATCTTAGAAGTCCCCGGATTTGACGGCAAGGGACCTGACAAGATAAATGTGGATCTATTAAAGTCCATACGAAAAAAAACTTGGAAATAGTGCTTGAAATAGAGAACTTTGCAGCAATAAACATTTTTAGAA
>CAYSLK010000090.1:0-10182 GCA_964431885.1 uncultured Dehalococcoidia bacterium
CCCACGTCTCGTTGTGAATTGGATATTCTTGTATCGCTAGACCGGAGTCTTGTGTGATTTCTGTTATTGTGCCATTCTTGTTGTTACGTATGAGAGACATACGCATCTGACCATCTTGTTGCATCCATCCTCCCCTCATTATGAAGATGTCTGCCCATCCATCATTATTGTAATCGGTCTGGACTATGTTTAGACCACCCAATTGTCCGGCCAATCCAGCTGATATAGTATAATCTGTGAATGTTCCATTTCTGTCGTTATGAAAGTACGAGATACTTTCGCAGGGATCCCAGCTGGAAACTACTATATCTAGAAATCCATCGTTATCAAAATCTTCTATAATACTTCCTCCGGCCAATCCCATTTTATATAACCCTGCGGAATGAGATATTTCTTCAAACTTAGGGAATGAATAATCGATTTCTAGTTTATGTATAGGAATTATATAGTCAGCGGGGACTTCCTCTGGGTACGTACCTAGAGTCATGTGGGCTATATTTAATAGCCAGATCGCCTTCATATTGTCAGGTTCGATATTTAGCCATTGAGATAGGTAATTTATGGCGGCTATCGATCCATGCTGGTTTTTTTGGAAGATAGATTTATCCAGAGGTAAAGAACAAATAAGGCTGCCACTAGGTGTTAAACAGTTATCTAATTCACCTCGTTTCAAATTGGTTATCGCCAGGGCTTCGAATAATTCCGCTTTTTTAGTAGGGCCATATAGGGAATGTTCAGTCTCTAATTTTTCTAGAGCTTCCTCCAGAAGTTCGTTGGCCGTTGCAGTGTCACCGAAACGCAGGTAATCTCGTGATAGCGCTACTCGTAAATTAACGAATAGTTCTATCGTCTTATCTGATAAGTTATTCATGGCTCTTGTAAGTGATTCCCTTTGCAGTGTACCCACGTATGCGTTGGCACCTTCTTTTAGCACAATGCAGTAATTATCTAGATCCTGTAAATAGTGCTCACTGCCATCTACACTAGACGCAACTAATAAATCATCATTCTGAGACTGAGAGATAAAAGGAATGTAGATTGCCAGGAAGACGCCTATAATGGTGAATCCAACAATCAATAGAAGGGAAGAAAACTTCCTAAGACAGTAGAGAACATTGTGAAAGATCGAGTTAGCATGGTTGGAGTCTTGCTCCTCGTCTACGTTTGGGTTTGAATAATCCATTTTAAAGTTATTTCCAATAAGAGTTATAAGTTTGGTTATCTAGGGAAAATTATTCTCCTTCAAGAACTGAGACAGACGGCCTCTCCCTGTATAACGATCATTTGATGTTTTATAATATTCTACCGGATATATAAATGAAATTCATGTTGTAATAATACGGATCATTTTTCTTGAGGCAATACATTTACTATGCCACTAACTTTTACTCAACAAAGTGTTCAGAGAAAATTGTTGAAGGAACTATCCAGATCCTTCTATTTAACACTACGGATACTACCTTCGTCGCTTCGTGCACCAATAGGTCTCGCATATCTACTTGCTAAAGCAGTGGATACTATCATAGATAGTGATTTAATACCTGTTCAAAGACGGGCCAAATATTTGCTAGAATTTAAATCAGTCCTATCGACAAGATCAGGATCCCAATCAATTTTAGAGATCAACCAGGAATTCCAGCATAAATCTCATCAGGAGAATGAAAGGACTCTTCTTAATTGTCTCCCAGAATTGTTTTCAATCCTAGACAGCAAGAGTTTAAATGATCAACGTAGAATTCGATCTTTGCTGACTATTCTATGTCGAGGTATGGAAATGGACTTAAACTTTTGTTTGGAAAACGATACGGAACAGCGAGTCATTTTCCGAGATTGGACAGAATTAGACAGGTATACCTATTACGTAGCTGGATGTGTAGGAGAGTTTTGGACAGAGATGCTCATTGCTCATACCACCTCTGCAAATGAGTGGGATATCAATGAAATGACAGGATTTGGCATTAGATTTGGTAAGGCTCTTCAATTGACAAACATCTTACGAGATGTATCTGCCGATCTGGCAGTCGGACGTTGTTACTTGCCTCAAAGCGAACTGTCTAAAATAAATCTCACTATTAATGATCTGTTAAACCCTGCTCTCGGATGGAAATCTAGGTCCATTATGATAAAAGCTGTGACCGTAGCCTTGGATCATTACGTTTTTGCAGAGAAGTACTTGCTTAGGATACCTAGAAAATCCGTGAGACTTAGATTGGCAACTTTATGGCCTATATTAATAGGATTGGGTACTTTAGCTAAGATATCGGCAACCGGAGATTGGATTGATTCAAGTGCACCGCCGCGCAAGGTCACACGCAAGTGGGTCTACTTAATGTTAATAGGGTCTCCAATCGCTGTCTTTTCAGACAAACTTTTGGGCATTTGGATAAGCAAACTGAGGAAAAGAGTCGAGTTGAATTTGGACGTTTCAAACCAACCAGCCTGTGGGTGAAATAAGGGATCATCGTCCTTGTTCAAGGCAGGTTGTTGATTACGTCTTATCTGGGTCGTTCTTAGCTGGCGTAAATATAGACCCTTTCGCAAATCGTGGTTGCCGATTTCCTCCAGAGCGAGATGAAATAGTCCTGCCCAGCAGGAGGCTAAGCACCGAGGCGCCTACAACTCCTATAGATAGACCTTTAAGAAATGATCTCCTGGATTGTGTATTTTGACTGTCATTCTTTTCCATGGTTTCCTTAATCCTCCCTCACTAATAGTTTTGTGGACGGGAAAGGTCCTTCGCATTCAGTCTTAACAGAAACGTTATCGTTGAGACTCAAGAAACATACTGAATGTTAAGCTCCAAAGTTATAGATTGAATTGAGGTTCGAGGTAATCTTTCTCTTTAGTATAGACTTGCAGACGGCCACGAGTGGTCTCTGTAATTATAATTCTGTCTTGGTCGTCTATCTCTATTCCTACGGGCCTTTCAAATTTACCTAAAGGAGAAAGGTCCTTCATGCGATTAAATGCCTTCACTACGTCAGGATTCGATTCAACAACCTCTTTTGCCCATTTAGACAGCTCAGTTGCGTCACCATATAGGCAAGTGAGAACGTCCCCTTCGGGGTCAAATATCTTGACTCTTTTATTTCCCCAGTCAGTGACATAGACGTCTCCGTCACTGTCCACAGCCACTCCAGCGTGATGATCAAGGTCTGTACCTCGCGCTGCACTTGAAGAGCCAAAACTTTTTAGAAAGTCGCCCTCCGCAGTAAATTTTTGGATCCTATCATTACCCCAATCCACAACATACACATTTTGATCATAGTCCAAAGTAATCCCGTAAGGTCTATTAAATTGGCCTTCAGCAGATCCTGATTTCCCCCAACCAAATAGAAATTGACCATCTTTGGTATATTTTTGTACTCGATCGTTTCTACTATCTACAATATAGATGTTATCTTCTCTGTCAAAGACAAGACCTGATGGACCTTGAAACTGTCCATCTCCAGACCCTGCTTCACCCCATTCAGATATCTTTTCACCGTCTGAGTTATAAATACGGATAATATTGTCATACTCGTCAGAGCAGTAGATTGTCTCGTCCGAAGTAACGGCGATACCTGTGGCCCAAGTGAAGTGATTTCTAGCGAAATCACCAATCAATTCATGATCAATGGTAACTTTATTGAGTCGTTTATTTTCTTGGACGGTGCCGTCAACGTTTTCCCCACCTCTGTTTACTACATAGATAACTCCTCCAGGTGCTGTAGCTAAGTCTACAGGTTGAGTAAATCCATTGCCGGCAGCGGCGTTTCGACCTACGGCGTGGCTGAAATGCCAGGTTCGACCTCCAGCTGTAGTTGTTCGCATTTCAATTCCTCCCAATTAAAGAACGTTAAATGAACGACTTAGTACTATTCGTCAATCCTTACCATTAATGAATTCCGGTTGCTCAAATTGTCCATTGACAATCGGAACTGGATCAAGACCCATATGGCTCTCTAATATTGTTGAGTAGACTCCGCGGTAGTCCAAATTCGGTACCAGATCACCTTGCTCCAATGATTCAGGGCGAGTCTCTGGATATTCGCTGTACATGCCTCCTTTGACATTGGGTCCTATAGCGAATGCAACACCCGCAGCTCCATGATCCGTACCAGATCCGTTATCCCGTACCCTGCGACCAAACTCGGAGAAGAGGAACATTACTACGTTTTGATCCACATTATTTTCCTTAAGATCGTCCCAGAAGTCTGAAACCGCTGTTGACACGTCGTTCCATAAGCTGGCATGAGTAGCAGCCTGAGCGGCGTGAGTGTCGAAACTCCCATACTGGGTGTAGAAGACACGAGTACCTAGATCGGCCTGATGTATCATAGAAATGTCGCGTAGTGCTTTGGCTACTCTAGTGGATCCATATTCCACATTTGAAGAGTATCTTTCAGGTGCTATCTTGAGTATGTCTGCCCCGTGTAATGCGTCTATACCAGTTTGACCTAGATACTCCATTACCTGTCCCGTTCCGATTGCCGGTCCATACATATTAGCGAACCTTTCCAACATTTGCGTTCGCTGGTCTGTCTGTTCGATTCCTGTGAGGAGTCCGTAAGTGGATAAATCTGCCACTGATGCTACGGAAACCCCGGGGACGACCATAGCTCTAGGTAAGGCTTGGCCTACGTTTACACCAGTTACCGGGTTTTCTCCCTGCGGATCTATTTCCCGGAGGCTACGTCCCAGCCATCCTTCAGTACCCACTGTGTCGGGTTCGCAGGTGTGCCAAATATCCATAGATCTGAAGTGAGACCTGGGTGAATTTGCATATCCGATACCATGAATAACGGCCATATCTCCTGAATCGTAGATTTCCTTCATAGGTCCCATGGCTGGATGGAAGCCTAGTTTATCATCTATTTTCAAAGTTTTATCTTGGGATATTTGTAAAGTTGGACGACTGTCGTAGTAGTTGGGGTCGTTGTATGGTACTACTGTGTTGAAATAGTCGTTGCCTCCTGTGAGTTGTAAAACAACGACGACTGGTGGTTTTTGTGATGTAGTCATATGCGCGCTCCTTTCATGGATGAATGATGCTTATAATTTAACCAAACTGATATTCTCTGGTCGCTGCTATAAGCGACAGCATTTCAGCGACGCGCTGGGCGAAGGCGTCATGATTATCTTCAGATAAAGAGACTGGTCCGCCACTTTCCGCCTGAGCTACGAGTTCTTTTCGCGTGAGGTCGGATACGTTTAGGGGACCCATTTCTTCTAAACATCGATCTACAAGCGCTTCTGTTGTCATTGCTGTATCGGTGGATGATAGCCTATTCACTATATCCTGTACTCCAGGCAATTCCAGATTCCCTACCCTGTCTGCAACAAAGTTAACGCGTTTCACTAACGAGCCACTGTTTATCCATTCCTTTCCGGTATACCAGCCTTCTACACTCGGCGGAGCTAGAATATCCTGACCCATGTACCCGGGCTGTTTACCAGTTAATTCTATACGTGGATCAGGCCCAGATAAATCTTTAGTTAATCTTAGTGCGCCTACTACAACTTCAACGGGGCTTTTCACTTTTTGATAAATGGCTTCTTTGAAGAAATCAGAATTAAACAATGTCCGGAGAACTGGCTTCATTTCAAAATTCGAGCCAACAAAGCTATCCATAAGGACTTGGATTGCTTCAGGATCCCGTGGTTCTTCTATGTTCCAAGCTGGTACTTGAGGTTCATCAGCCACAAAGAAATTATATAGATGTCTCGAAATAAATTTATGGCAAGCTTGTGTTTCCAGTATTATATCTATAATATCATCACCATTAAAATTACCAGTGCGTCCAAGGAATGTCTTCTCTGTAAAGTCATGGTCTTCTGGCCTGTACTCGAATTTCCAATTAAATCGCCCGTACGGAAACCTTGGCACCTTAGCTCCAATAGTCCATCCCGTGAAGGCCCTAGAACATTCAAATACGTCCTTTTCAGTGTAGTTACCAACCCCCATAGAGAATAGTTCTAAGAGCTCGCGACCCCAGTTCTCGTTAGGGGCGTGTTTGTGGTTTTCATTATTATATAGCCAGAAGATCATTGCTGGGTTACGGGCTAGGTCAAGGAGCAATTCTCTATAATTCCCCATGCCGCGCTCACGGAAGAGTTCTATTTGTTCTACTAAGTGATTGCAGTTGTCAACTTTGGAATTACCGGTGGCGAAAACATGATGCCAAAAGAGACACATCTTTTCGTTTAGGGGCCGTTTAGTATTTATCATGTGGAAAAGCCAGTTAGCTTGTCCTGGCGTAGATGCACCCCCAGGCAACTCCATAATTGGGTGATATCGATACAAAAGAGACTTGTCAACAGAAGGAAGTGTTTCATAATTTATCAATTCCTCAACAGTTTCTTCGTAACCTCGGTCAACCCGTTCTTCTAGTTCAGTTCTTGTTGCACCAAAGCCAGCTCTTCGCATAAGATGTGCCATAAGAGCTAGGTCATCTTTATTAGACATTGGTCGCCTCCTCTAATAAGTGCTTTCAATTCTATGATCACAATTTAGAATAGTATTGATTGTGATCATTTGGACAAGTCCCAAGGGAGTCGTCTCGTTCAAGGATTCGTCAGTGTTAACCATAACGGAAATTTTGGTGTCGGGACGATACGAGCTGGCTTCCCGGTGCAACCCATTAAGAGAACTATTACTCTCGGGTCTTACGATAGGAATCATCAGGTTAGATATTACGGGTGTGAGGTGAATTCCAGCATTGCCTAAGGGGCCTTTCATGTCAGTTAAGCGATCTTTTGATCGTGTAGTCAACATTTGACAACTCATGGCATATACGAACCAGATTAAGTAACTAGATCACATTAGCTAAAATTTACACCAGAGCCATTTGAAATAGCCTGAGCGTACCGTAAACTAACCGACGTTAATTGTCAAGAATTTGACCGTTATATTGCCTCATCTCTATTCCAGTTGTTAGGACTCTGCTCGATGTGAGAGAATGACTACGATTAACCAAGGTGTACGGAGAACATTAGGTTACTTAGTTCTTGCAGGGAGATGAGAGAGTGGTATTTGTCATTTTTTCGCTCTACACACTGTCTCAAGTTGCAACTAGGTCCTTGCCGGATATTCTACCCATTTTGAGCCCTAACAGGAGGCCATTTTAGGAGATGACTGAGCCAGACAATATGAGCTTTCAAAACCTTAAGTGGAGGTGTATAGGACCTTATCGTGGTGGTCGAGTGGTGGCTGTCACAGGTCATCCTAGTGATTTAATGACCTTTTATTTTGGAGCTTGCGCTGGTGGGGTGTGGAAGACGACAGATGGAGGTACCTATTGGGAAAATGTGTCAGATGGATTCTTTAACACGTCTTCAGTTGGAGCCATAGCTGTATCTGAATCGGATCCTAATGTGATATATGCCGGAATGGGAGAATCATGCGTGCGACTAGATGTATCACATGGAGATGGGGTGTATAAGTCGACAGATGCTGGCAAAACTTGGACTAATATCGGATTAAATGATACTAGACATATAGGTAGAATTCGTGTTCATCCGCAAAATGCAGATGTTATATACGTCGCTGCCTTAGGTCATGCTTTCGGTTCAAATAAGGAACGTGGGATTTATCGTAGTCAAAATGGGGGTAAAACCTGGGAACAGATTTTATTCGTTAGTGATAAGGCAGGATCTGTAGACATCACTATGGATGCTAAGAATCCTCGCGTACTTTACGCCTCCTTCTGGCAAGTCATAAGAACTCCTTGGAGCCTATCTTCTGGAGGGAGTGATAGCGGACTATATAAGACTACAGACGGAGGGAATTCCTGGTTTCAAATAAGTAATAACCCGGGTATGCCAATTGGTATAAAGGGAAGGATGGGTGTGGCTCTATCTCCGTCAAAACCAGAACGGGTTTGGGCCATCATAGAGTCGGAGCAAGGAGGGCTCTACCGGTCCGACAACGGAGGCGGAACATGGACCTGTGTCAACGACAACACTGACCTAAGACACCGTCCTTGGTATTACAGCCATGTCTTCGCTGATCCTGGAGACTCAGAGACCGTTTGGGTACTAAATTTAAAGGCATGGAAATCTACTAATGGCGGCGAGAGTTTTACCGAGATTGGTACCCCTCATGGAGACAATCATGATCTGTGGATAGATCCAAATAACCCAGAGAGAATGATAGAAGGAAACGATGGTGGGGCGTGTGTTTCCTTCAATGGAGGAGATTCGTGGTCTACTATTCAAAATCAGCCGACTTCTCAATTTTATCGGGTTGCCACCGATAATCAATTTCCTTATAGAGTGTATGCAACTCAACAAGACAATTCGGCTATTAGTGTTCCAAGTCGATCCCACAAAGGTGCAATACCATATTCTGACTGTTACGCTGTTGGATTTTCCGAAAGCGGGCATATAGCTGTGGATCCTGAGGATTCTAATATTGTGTACTCTGGTGCTATAGGCAGTGCTTCAGGTGGCGGAGGGGTTCTCCTGAAGTATAATCACCTAACTGGGCAGGAAAGAATAGTCACTGCCTGGCCAGAAACTTTTAGAGGATGGGGAGCCAAAGATGAAAAGTACAGATTCCAATGGACTTTTCCAATAGTTTTCTCCCCGCACAATAACAGCATTCTCTACATAGGTGGGAATAAAATATTTAAATCTTCTAATGGCGGAAATAGTTGGGACATCATTAGCCCGGACCTGACACGGAATGATGTGACTCGATTAGAACCATCCGGAGGACCAATAACTAAAGATAGTACTGATGCAGAATGTTATTGTACTATCTTTAGTTTCAGAGAATCAGCTCTAGTAGAAGGGCTTTTGTGGGCTGGTACGGATGACGGCTTAATTCACATATCTCGTGATGGTGGAGACACTTGGGAGGATGTAACGCCACGAGAACTACCTGAGTGGGCCACTGTTTCTACAATTGAACCATCTGTACAAGATCCTGGCACAGCTTATATAGCGGCTCATATATATAAACTCGATGATTATTCACCGTATCTTTTTAAAACTAGCAATTACGGCAAAACTTGGAAGAAGATTTCCAACGGAATCACTGAGACTGAATTCACTAGGGTAATACGGCAAGACCCCTCTAGGCCTGAGATTCTTTATGTGGGAACAGAACTGGGTGTATATGTGTCATTGGATGATGGCGAAACATGGAAATCTTTCAGACAGAATTTACCTATTACGCCTATACATGACATGGTAGTGAAGGAAAATAATTTGGTGGTGGCAACTCATGGCCGTTCTTTCTGGATTCTTGACAACTTAGATTTACTTCACCAAATGACTGAAGAAATATTTAGTGAAGAAGTACATTTATTTAGGCCCAAAGACTCTTACCGACCAGAACCTATTCGGATGGGTAGATCGCCGGCACCGGGGAGAAACTATATTCAATTAGGAAACAGTTCTGTTGCAACCTTTCGTGAAGTAAAAGATTCAGAGGGGAATAGTCAAAACATATTCTTGGATGCTGGGCAAAACCCGGTTAGTGGCATCGTGGTAAATTATTACCTAAAAACGAAACCCAAAACAAACATAACACTTAAACTTATGGACACTAAACATAATCTTATAAAGATGTATGAAAGCAATACTGAGTCTGAGATTTCAAAACTCAATACAAATCCAGGTATGAACTTCGTCGTATGGAATACTAGATATAATTGTGCCACTAAGGTAGATGGAGATGTGACTACTGAAGATAAACTGGAAGGTCCTAAGGCCATTCCCGGAAAATATTATGTTAGGCTTGATGCCGGTGATATCTCAGTAACACATGCGTTTTCTATATTGAAGGATCCCAGAATAGTCGCAACTCAAGATGATTTGAAAGCTCAGTTTGAATTGCTTATGGATATTCGTGACAAACTGTCCGAGACTCATTGCGCAATTAATCGAATAAGAAGTGTTAGAGAGCAAGTTATTGGATGGAAAGAACGAGCATCGCAGGAACATTCTTCCGTGCAGCCATTTGTCAGTCTTGCAGACAAAATAGATTTACAACTAACCAAAATTGAAAGAGAACTCATTCAGACGGATGCAAAGAGCCCATATGACACTTTGAAAATGCCTACGAGGCATAATGAAAAATTGGATGAACTACCCTCAGAAGTTTCCAGTGCTGAAGCGGAACCAACACTCCAGTCTCATCAAGTTATTAAGAGCCGATCTAAGCGTATCGATCATCAAATCCAGATGATAGAT
>CAYSLK010000091.1:0-3978 GCA_964431885.1 uncultured Dehalococcoidia bacterium
GTTATCTGGGCCGTAATGGACCGCTGCAGACTTTGTAAATAATCGTACCGCACCCTTACTTGCTGTGTATGCCGCATCGAAACTTGAGCCTATTATGCCGGCTATGGAGGATATGTTGACTATTGAACCACCTCCTGCTACTCGAATACACGGTATAGCCGCTTTAGTTCCTAAGAAGACACCCTTCGAGTTCACTTCTTGTACGCGGTCCCACTCATCACCTGAAGCATCTTCTATACCCTTGCGGAGGACTATGCCTGCATTATTGATAAGAATATCCAGCTTCCCAAACATATTCACAGCAACTCTAACAGCAGCTGTCCAATCAGCTTCGTTCGTAACATCTAGGTGAACATACTTAGCATTCCCGCCGGCCTTATTTATATCCGCCTCTACCTGAATACCCTCATAGTCAAGAATGTCGCCTAATACGACCTTAGCCCCTTCTCTAGCAAACAGCCTGGCTTCAGCCTCACCTTGTCCTCTAGAACCACCAGAAATAAGTGCGACCTTTCCGTCTAATCTTGCCATAGTTTTCTCCCAACTAAGTGTATGAAAATTACATTATCAGGGAATACTAATACATTACCGTGCCCACAGCTATACAACCAATAGTAAATGTTGATATGTATTACCGAGAACAGGTTGGTGTTCTGACTAAGGATATGCCACAATTCAACTCACATTTACTAGTAACGCTCAGTCAGAAAATAGAGCCGAAAGATAGTCCAGGTTCTTATCTACAACTTATAGGTTGACTACTATATTATCGGGTCCTCTAGAAAGTATGACTTCCGCTGGTTCGTCATAGGGATTACCTTCGATATGGTGCAACTGTGCCGGGACGTAAAGAAAATCTCCCGGTCCAGCCTCAACGTACTCTTTATAATCCACTCCGAAATATACGCTTATACGACCTTTTAGAATGTAAGACGCAGTCTCTGCTTCACCGTGATGATGCGGAGGACCCATAGTATTTGGAGCACATGTAACATGACCCAACCAAATCTTGCTTGCACCGGCCGTATTCTTATCTACTCCTGGACGGCGTTCCATGCCTTCGGTCTGGCTAGTCGAGCTAGCTGGCTGCGTTCCATGAAAAACCTTAGCTTTAGTAGTCACCGCATTTCCTGTAGACACGTTAACTCACCCTGACATCACTTATTTATTTATGTAAGTTATCAAACCAGACCATATACAACGATTAATCAACCTGAGAATTGCTAACTAAAATACGTTGTATCCTGTCTCTATGCCGTTATGAAGCATTACGAGCTTCCATTCTTCCCTTTCAATGCCTCTAATACACTCTGAGGATTCATCGGGAGACTTTCCAGTCTCACTCCTACGGCGTCATATATTGCATTTGCGATAGCCGCCATTGGAGGGACAATCGGAACCTCGCCCACACCTCTCACACCAAACGGATGCCCTGGATTGGCAACCTCTACTAGTACTGTATCAATCATGGGTAAATCTAAACTTGTGGGCATTCGATAGTCTAACAACGAAGCATTCATCATTTTGCCGTCATCATTCATGTAATACTCTTCATTTAATGCCCAGCCTATCCCTTGCACCACACCGCCTTGTATCTGTCCTTCAACATAACTCGGATGAACTGCTTTTCCTACATCCTGAACTGCAGTATAACGGAGAATCGTGACTTTACCTGTATCAACATCCACTTCAATATCGCCCACATGAGTCGCAAAAGCACTACCAACTCCACCAGGATTAAGATTCGCGCGACCGACAACGGGGCCGCCTGTGTCGCGAGTTTCATCAGCAAGTTCCTTAAATGTCATTCTCAATTCTGAGTCAGATTTATGCCTAAACACTCCGTCGATTAGCTCGATTTCGTCCGCTGTTGTATCCCAGAGTTGAGCCGCTCTTTGACTCATCTGGCTTTTGACGTCTTGTGCAGCTTCAAAACACGCCCATCCAGTTTTAAATGCAACACCACTGCCACCAGTTACAGATGTCCATCCAATGGAGTCAGTATCACCCACCTGAGGATTAATGTCATCAACGGATATACCCAGAACTTCGGCAAATTGTTGAGCAGAAGCTGGTCTAGACCCTCCAATATCCATGGAACCTATAGTCAGGCTAACGGTACCATCAAAATTCACATTTGCAGTTGCACATGCTGGCCCTCCGCCATTTATCCAAAATCCTGAAGCTACTCCACGCCCACGATATTTTCCTGCTAATGCTGTTTTATAATGAGAGTGGTCTTTTGCCGCTTGCGCTGTTTCAACACACCCTATAGGGGGATTTATCACACTGTTGGCACGACGAGTACCTTCTTTCGCTGCATTCTGTATTCGGAATTCAAGTGGATCTATTGAAAGAAGGTTAGCTATTTCGTCCACCACCTGCTCTGCTCCAAAAGCAGCGCCAGGAGCGCCCGGGGCTCTATAAGCTGTAATTTTTGGTAAATTACAAACAACATCATAAGCATCAATTGCTACGTTTTCTATGTTGTAAGGTGAAAAAACACATTGAACAGCTGCTGCGATTGGCGAACCTGGATAGGCACCAGCTTCGTATTTCAATTCGGCCTGTGCCGCCGTCAATCTGCCATCTTTAGTCGCACCCATTTTAAATTTCATATACGATCCAGATGTCGGCCCAGAAGCTTCAAGAACGTCAGCTCTAGACATAGTTAACTTTACCGGTTGTCCACTTTTGCGAGACAGGAGAGCAGCAAGAGGTTCAAGATATATTGTGGTCTTTCCGCCAAATCCACCCCCAATTTCCATAGGAACAACTTTGATATCTGATTCAGGCACGCCGATGATAATTGCAGTTCTATCTCTCATAGAAAAATGTCCCTGCGAACTACACCAGATGGTAATTTTGTTGCTAGAGGGAGTCCACCAAGCTGTCGCTGTGTGGGGTTCAATATAGCCTTGATGAACTGTTTTAGTTCTAAACTCACGTTCGACAACTATATCCGCATCTTCGAAGCCTTTCTCTATATCACCTAGGACAGTTTCTGTATGACTGGCGATATTCCCTGTAAATTCATTGTGTAATTGAGAAGCCTTTGAATCCAATGCATCTTCTACATTTGTTGCAGACGGAAGGATTTCATATTGAACATCAATAAGCCCTAACGCTTCTTCAGCAACATGTGGGTTAGTGGCCACTAAAGCAGCAACCGGATGTCCTTTATACAACACCTTGTCACGTGCTAAAACATTACTTGATAGATATTTAACATTTACCGCAGGCCCTACTCCCAGTACTACGTTTTCTACTGCCTGTACTGGTAAATCCTGCGAGGTGATAACACCCCTGACCTCTGGATGGGCTTCAGCTTTCGTTGTATCAATAGAGAGGATTTTTGCATGGGCATGGGGACTCCTCAGCACATGTCCATACAATAAACCGGGTAGGCTAATATCGGCGCCATAAAGAGCCTTCCCTGTTACTTTGTCATAGCCATCGTGGCGAATAGGTCGCTTGCCTACAGAATTATATTCAATGTTAGACAGAACAATATTTGAAGTCATGTGTATCATCCTCCGGTAGGTTCGAGATTCAGCGCCATTGTATCACATCAAATACTTATAAACACCCGCGTGTGGGCAGGGGAGGTTGAGACAATACTTAGAGAATTTCTATCCCTGATTTAGCGCACATTTCGTCTTCCTCAGGAGTCCCACCACCAACACCACAAGCTCCTATAACTTGCCCATCTCTTATTATGGGTAATGCTCCTTGACCCATAATAAAGCGCCCTCCCCACTGAATCAGAATCGCTTTCATCGTAGGTCTATTGGATCTCGTTTCCAATTCACCACTCGGTTGCCCAAATATAACAGACGCAACCGCTTTCCCTTTGCTTCCATCAATACCCAAGATTAATGCCCCATCCATTTTCTGCATTGCGACTAAGTTGGTACCCGAATCAACAACGGAAACGGCTATGGTTATTCCCAGTTGTCTCGCTCTATCAATAGCAGA
>CAYSLK010000092.1:0-23562 GCA_964431885.1 uncultured Dehalococcoidia bacterium
TATTTGATGGGATTGTTACAAATGGCTCGTAATCCCACACATTATGCAAGGTTATGTTTGTTGATGGTGTTGATGGCCGGCCTTGGTATTTTTGCTGCTAGCTTTGGAGGGACTCTAGAAAGAAGTTTTTATGAGAGAGCAATGTATTCGACCGGGTCTGACGTAAGGATCGAAGGGTTAGTACTTAATAATAAGGGGACGACGCAACCTGTGGCAGAATCGTATTTAGATTTGCCAAATGTAAACAAAGCAAGTGAAGTGTATCGTGGGTATGGGAGCGATCTTTCAACACTAGTGGGTGAAGGGTATACCATGCTTTCTGTTAGTCAACCTGAATTTGGTGAGATTGCCTGGTTCAGGGAAGACTTCTCAGATAGATCAATGGAGGAGTTACTTCCTGATCTTGTTCAATCCAATTTACCAAAAGGCATAGTATTACCTTTAAACGCAAAAACAATCGGATTGAAAATAAAACCTGATAGACCTCATTCCTCGGTGGCAGTTACTGTTAGAATCAAGGATGTAAATAACCGTTACTTCACTTACACATTGGGACAGCTTAGATCTCCGGATTGGATGGAAGTTGAGGCGCCATTGGAGCGCATTAGCAGATGGAGAAGAACCAGACTTTTACAACCGTCGGTTCCTTTGACATTAGTATCCATAGCTTTTCATGAAATGAATACCCAAGGTCGACTTAGCCCTGGTGCGGTCATTATAGATGAAGTTAGGGTAACGACAGATAAGGGCTTAGAGGTGATTGAAGACTTCGAGGACATCCAGCCTTGGAATCGCCTAAGCGCCACTCCTGATGCCAAGGGAGATTCATTTAATAAAGTTAAAATAGGGATAGATGGGAAATCTGAAGCACCAATATTCTCGTGGACAGATGGTCATGCACTTGTTAGCAGAGGTATTTATCACGGGCCCCCTATTCCGCCTTTGCCTGTGTTGGCAAGCACATCATTTTTGAAGAGCACTGGTCATCAATTAGGAGATGAAATTCAGGTTTCAGTTGCAGGTAATAGGATACTGATTAGATTACACGATGAAGTGAAGTTCTTTCCCACTACCAACACAATTCATGAAAATCACCTTGTATCAGATTTATCTTCCCTAGCCTCTATCGCCAACCTACCGCCAAGGGGTTCAGAGGTGAGACCCAATGAAATATGGATCTCAACGAAAGGGAGTAGCGAAGGGAATGAGGAATTAATAGAAGCTCTCTCAGATGGCCAACCTTACTCTCACAGAGTAATTATTGACAGGAAATCAGAGCTAGAGCGTTCTAAACTGGATCCTTTGGTTCAAGCAGGTTGGAAAGTCCTGTTATTTATTGCTTTCTTTTCAATCCTCATTCTAAGTAGCTTGGGGTTCCTGGTTCATTCATATGTTTCATTTCGTAGTCGGGAGTCCCAGTTCGGGCTTATGAGAACTCTGGGATTTTCTATGAGGCAGCTTATTGTTTTAGTTTGGGTAGAACAGGCATTAGTAATAATTGCTGGCATGTTAATAGGTACATGGATGGGCGGAAGGCTAGGTCAAATTATTATGCCATTCCTTGCTCATGATGACAAAGGTGCAGAAGTAATTCCCCCCTTTATACTTGATGTCGAAGGGCAGACTTTGGTGTTGACTTATCTGGCAATGTCAGTTGTATTTACGATCATTATATTTGGCATGATACTGTTTGTGCGAAAAATATCTCTTCATCGTATATTACGTATGGGTGGCAATTAGGATTTCGGAGGTCCTAGATCGCAAAATTTCACAAAGGGAGTAGAAATGACAGAGCAATCCAATATATACATTCAATGCCAAGACTTATTTAAAATTTATAAAATTGCAGATATAGAAGTGGTAGCCCTGAGGGGTCTTGATTTGAATGTTCAACCTGGAGAAGTGGTAGCGATAGTTGGAGCTAGTGGAAGCGGAAAGAGTACTCTACTAAATATTCTTGCCGGTTATGATAGCCCTTCTGCTGGTCAGGTAAGCGTAGGCGGTAAAGACTTATTAACAATGAGTTCAAAAGATTTAGAAGTTTATAGGAAAACCGATGTCGGATTTATTTGGCAGCAGACTGATCGGAATTTATTTCCTTATCTTACAGCGATTGAGAACGTGATGTTGCCTATGATGCTCTCACATATAGCGTCCCATGAACGAATGTCGAGAGCAGAAGAACTTCTTAATATAGTAGGATTGAGTGATAGAAAGCATCATAGGCACGATAAACTTTCAGGAGGTGAACAGCAGAGAGTAGCAATAGCGGTTGCTTTATCTAATAATCCTTCGTTGCTTTTAGCGGATGAACCTACGGGGGAATTAGATGACGTTACAGCGGCGGATATTCTGGATCTTTTTGGACGGGTTAATAATGAATTAGGCACAACAATTTTAATTGTAACTCATGACCCGGATATTGCATATAAGGTCGGTAGGGTGGTCATGATCAGGGATGGTAAAATGTCAACAGAGATTAGGCGTAAAGTAACGTCACTAAAAGTCACAGGATCGTCCGACGATGAATCTCCTTTGGAAGAGTTTGTTTTAGTCGACGGTAATGGCAGAATCCAAATCCCAAGGGAACTTATTGAAGAATTCGATATCGAAGAAAAGATTAAAATTCAAATTTCCAATGGAGATTTAACTTTAAAGACAGAAAGGTGATAGGTGCAACTTGCAAGAACTATTGAGTACAAGAAATTTAACACGATCGTACAAACTGGGACTAGAGGATGTCTATGCGCTAAAGGATATAAATATTTCCGTACTGTCTGGACAATTCATAGCGGTAGTTGGACGATCAGGTTCAGGTAAGACAACTTTACTAAATCTGTTAGGAGGCCTTGATAAACCCACATCAGGTTCCATTATTTTTAATGGGAAGACTCTCTCAGATATGAATGAAAAGGAACTAACTGAATTACGTCGTCATGAATTAGGGTTCGTATTTCAATCGTTCGGACTTTTACCTTTACTATCTGCCTTTGAAAATGTAGAGCTTCCACTAAGAATCTCTGGTGTGGCTCCTGAGGAAAGGGAAGAAAGAACTAAAAATGCACTGGAAATGGTTAATTTGTTAAATCGCTCACACCATCGCCCCCATGAATTATCAGGAGGAGAACAGCAGCGAATAGCAATCGCACGTGCAGTTGTAAAGAGACCGCGGATTATCTTAGCCGACGAACCAACGGGTGAGTTGGATTCTGGAAACGCACGATCAATTTTCGGACTTTTCAAGGACATGGTAGAAGAAAAAGGTATCAGTGTGTTGGCAGCTACACACGATTCGACCCTTCTAGCAATTGCGGATGAAGTAAAAGAAATAAGAGATGGAAGCTTTGTTGAAGATGTGAAATTGGGCCGACGCTATCGAGATTAAATGATATCGATTGATGCGATCCCTATATTAGGACGGGCGAGGTGTATAGCGTCACCTACAATATGAGTATTGCAATGGACTAACATAATCTCGGACTGTCCATAAATAATTTGTCACAATTTGTACGGCTAAATTTTGGATGTGTATTCAACCAAGATGCTTCTAGGATGCTAAACTATTCCTATATGCAACATTCCCAATAAGCGAGAACATTGTCTAACATGTAGATTCCTTATTTCAGAGACATTCATAATTCATGAATAATTCTGTCTATTGAAGTACATTGTAGATACTGGGGATATATACTCAATAAGAGCAATGCTGAGGATAGGAGAGAATAGATGTCGACTAATATGTTTAGTCTGGATAGAAAAGTTGCGGTTATAACGGGTGGTAATGGTGGCATAGGTTTGGGTATTGCAGTTGGATTAGGTAACGTCGGTGCGAAAGTTGTTATAGCGGCTCGGGATAAACCTAAAATCGAATATGCTCTTGCCAAACTGAAAGACCATAACATAGAAAGCCTGGGAATTGAAACAGACGTAACCGACGATGAGTCTATAAGTAATCTAGTGAATAAGACGTTGGAAGTATTTGGTAGGTTAGATATTCTTGTCAATAATGCCGGTGTAAGTAAACGTAAATTCCCTCAGGAAATCACCTCTGATGAATGGTCTCATATATTGAATGTAAATCTTACAGGTGTTTTTAAATGTTCGAAGGAAGTGTATATCCCTATGGTTAAGGCTGGGTCTGGTAAGATAATAAATATTGGATCTATGACTTCAATATTTGGACAGGATTATACGGCTCCCTATGCAGCAACTAAGGGTGGAGTGGTTCAATTAACTAAAAGCCTGGCGAATGCTTGGGCTCGTAATAACATACAGGTCAATTCAATACTCCCGGGCTGGGTAGAAACCGACCTCACTCTCGATTTGAGGAGTTCAAAAGAGTTCAAAGAACGTTATGAATTAATTAGTGCTAGAATACCTTCGGGACGGTGGGGGCAACCATCTGATTTAGCAGGAACTGCCGTCTTTTTGGCTAGTAATGCATCTAACTATATTACCGGTGCTTCGATTCCTGTAGACGGGGGATATACTTCCTTTTAACTATCCGTGTTTGAAGTCGATTAGGGGAGATTTGGAATATATGATTGATATATTGTTAAGGTCTGGTGAAGTAATAGACCCATCAAGTAATTTGAGGAGACAATTAGATGTTGCCATCAGAAGAGACAAAGTTATTAAGATAGCTCCACACATATCATCGACTGATGCTGCACAGGTTATAGATGTTAAGGGCAAGCTCGTACTGCCGGGATTAATAGATATGCATACTCATATCTATGAAGGTATTTATGAAAACGCCGTCAATCCAGATCTTGTAGGTGTAAGATCCGGTGTCACTACAGTAGTTGATGGAGGATCTAGCGGATGCGATACATTTGGCGGATTCCCTTTACATATCATTCCTAAAATGTCGACTCGCATATTGTGTTTCCTTCATATAACTCGAACGGGGATTATGATCCAGCCGGAACTGTCAAGGCGCAGTGATATAAACCTTGAAAAAACCGTTAGTGTAATTAGGGCTAATGAAGATTTAATCAAAGGAGTTAAATTGCGTGCGATTGGTCCAGCTGTTCCTACTATGGGTATAAAAATGATGGATCTTGCTAAGCAAGCGGCTAGAGAGGCAAATGTACCTCTGATGGTTCATATAGGAGATCCCGGTGTAACTGATGGAACTACTATCACAGGTGAAGTATTAAACCTAATGGATGCCGGTGATATAGTTACGCATCTTTTTACTGGAAATGCGGGTCATATTTTGAACTCAGATGGAGAAGCGATACCTGAAATTTATGAAGCGCAGAATCGAGGTGTTTTTTTAGATACAGCGTTTGGGAGATTCAATTTTAGTTTCGATATTGCCAGACGTAGTTTAGACAAAGGAATTCTACCGCAGATCATCAGTACAGACATAACTAAACCGGGGCGCCAGAACACAGTATTTAGTATGGTGGAGATGCTTTCAAGATTTCTAGCATTGGGTTTTTCTTTAGAAGATGTAATACGCATGGCTACACTAAATCCATCTAAGGCATTAGGCATGGAAGGAATAATTGGAATTTTGGAAGAAGGTAAGAGGGCAGATATTACTGTTCTAGAAGAAATATCAGGAGATTGGATCTTTAGAGATACTTGTGGTGAGACATTGAATGGAACAAAAGCATTAGACCCTGTCTTAACAATAAAGGACGGCCAGATTTTCATTCCTGATTGGGGCCCTAGGCCGTGGGGTTGGCTTCCTGAATCGTCCGAATAAAGGACCAGTCATAATGAGTGAAAATATCTTAGTCCGTAAATTAAATGGAATAGCTACGGTAATTTTTAATAGAGCTACATCTAGGAATTCTATTGATTACCAGGGTTGGATTAAACTGAAAAATGTTATAGGAGAATTATCGACAGATAGGGAAATTCGAGCGGTGGTTTTTACTGGCCACGGCGAAAGAGCATTCTCAGCTGGAGCAGACATTAAAGACTTTGATAAATACCGCAACAATGCTAAAAATGCTCTTCTTTATTCGCAGGCCTTTGACGGGGCTTTAAATGCCATTGAGAATTTGAACAAACCGACTATTTCTATGATTAGGGGATATTGTGTCGGCGGTGGATGTGAATTAGCTTTAGCTACTGATATCAGAATAGCAGCGGAAGGCAGCGTGTATGGTATTCCAGTAGCCAGACTTGGAATACTGATTGGCTATAACGAGATGCGACGATTGGTCCAGATAGTAGGAACAGGAAATGCTTCTTACATTTTGCTTTCAGGCAGGTTGATAAATGCCGAAGAGGCTTTAGACATGGGCTTGATTAATAAATTAGTTCCAGCTGATAAGCTTCAAGAGTACACCAGTGTGCTGTCTAACGATATAGTAAGTCTGGCACCGCTTTCTCATTTGAATCACAAAATTATCCAACGTACTGTTTTACAGAATCCTTCACTAATATCTTTAGGTAGCGCCGAAATGCAATTACCTTTTTCCATTTTCGATTCCGAAGATTATCTTGAGGGCCGTAGTGCTTTTATGGAAAAGCGAGCGCCTGAGTTTAAGGGACGGTAAATTCAATATCTCACAACTTTCATATTAAGGATGACGTACTTGGAGAAGAAAATGAAAGAATTTCCATTGGATAACGTTACTGTTATAGATTTTACACAAATATTGGCAGGCCCGTTTTGTACGATGCTTTTGGCCGATATGGGCGCAAACGTAATAAAGATAGAAAAGCCAAATGGTGGAGACGATACACGTCGTTTCGGCCCTCCCTTTGTGAATGGTGAGTCAGTTGCATTTATCGGTATCAATCGTAATAAAAGAAGCATGGTTTTGGATCTCAAAACTGAAATTGGCATTGATGTGGCACGTTCGATGATAGCTAAAGCTGATGTTATGATCCAAAACTCCCGTCCAGGTGCTATGGAACGTATGGGTCTAAATTATGAACGGGTATGTGTAGATAATCCCGGACTTATTTATTGCAGTGTCTCAGGATTTGGTGCTACAGGACCGTACGGTAATAAAGCGGGATTCGATTTAGTAGCACAAGGTATGAGCGGATTAATGAGTATTACAGGATTGCCGGGATCTCCCCCGATCAAAGTGGGAGTACCAATAGCTGATTTTAATACTGGAATGTACTCAACTTACGCTATATTGTCAGCCTATATTCATAAATTGAAGACAGGTAAGGGTCAGCACGTAGACGCATCATTACTGGATTCAGCCATAGCCTACACACTTTACGAATCTATGGCCTATTTCGCTACCGGAGATGTAGCTACACCGGTAGGATCAGCACATCGGATGATAGCTCCATACCAAGCTTTCGCAACTAGTGATGGATATATTAATGTTGCTGCTGCTAACCAATCTAATTGGGTACGTATGTGTAATGCTATCGGACGTAAAGATCTTTTGGAAGAATCTCGCTTTTCTTCTAACTCAGAAAGAATGATAAACATATCTGAATTGACACCAATCATGGATCGAACTTTTTCTAAAGAGAGCACTGGGTATTGGGTAACATTACTCGAAAAAGCGGGAGTCCCTTGCGGACCCATTTACAATATGGCACAGGTTTACGCAGATCCTCAAGTAAGAGCCAGGAATATGGCTGTGGAATTGGACCACCCAGTAGCTGGAAAGATAAAGAATATTGGAGTACCGGTGAAACTATCGGAAACGCCGGGCGATATCTACAGACCCGCACCAACACTGGGTCAGCATACACTGGAAATACTATCTGAATTCGGATTTTCTACAGATGAGATAGCCAGCTATAAAGAGTTAGGCGCAGTGCAATAGATATTGCCCTTTCAGCTATATCATAAAACCGTATCTGAGAGGGCTACTTCAGCTGGATTTAACGTATCCGTTGGGTGACTCTACTCACGGCGTCAACCAAAGTGTCTATTTCTTCTTCGGTAGTGAGCGCGTTCAGAGCGCCAGCACAACCTTGTTGGAGCAATATGCCTTCGTTTAACAAGCCTATGAATAATGCCTTATTCATCATGGCGTTATCTCTTAAGGTTGATCGGTAATCAGTAATCTTATTTTCATTAAAGTGGATGCCGAAGAAGGATGCAACGCCAGTTATTTGCACCGGAACATCTAGTTCATCAAAAACGGCCCGTAATTTCAGTCGAAGAGTTTCACCCAGTCTATTTAAGCGTTCGTATACCTCTGGAGTCAGCTCATTCAAGGTTGTTTCTCCTGCTACCATAGTCATTGGGTTGGCATTGAATGTGCCTGCATGGGGTATAACGGCTCCTTCTTCTCTGGAAGGGTCGAAAAGTTCCATTATATCTCTGCGGCCTCCGAATGCACCTGCTGGTAAACCACCACCAACTATTTTCCCTAAGCATGTTAGGTCGGGCACTACGTCGAAATATTCTTGGGCTCCACCTGGCGACATTCTGAAACTTTGTACTTCGTCAAAAATGAGGAGGATATTTAGTTCCTTGGTTATTTCTCTGATTCCCTTTAGAAAATCAACGTTTGCTGGATGGTATCCAAAAGAAGAAGATACTGCCTCCATGATTATGCAGGCTAGTTCTTCTTTATGTGATTTTATTATTGAGACACTACCTTCCAGATCGTTGTAGGGAAGTAAAAGTACGTCCTCAGAGACACTGGGAGGCTGACCTGGAAATTCTGGTACGGGATTCAAGTTATCCGGGTTAAGTTTATTTATTGATGGTTTCACACTCACGGAGACATATTCATGAGCACCGTGATATCCACCTTCAAATTTCGCTATTCTATGCTTTCCAGTGTACGCACGAGCAGCACGAATGGCATTTAGTGTTCCCTCTGTACCTGAATTAACAAATCTTACGGTTTCTACAGAGGGGATTCTATCTGAAAGTATTTTAGCCAGACGTATTTGAGCCTGGGTAGGTCCACTAAAGCTAGTACCTTTCGAAGCCTGATTTTGGAGGGCGTTAACGACTTTGGGATTAGCGTGACCTAGTATAAGGGTTGTAGCATTAATCATAAAATCGAGATATTTATTGCCGTCCACGTCGTAAATATATTGGCCTTCACCGTGATCTATGAAAGTCGGATATGGATCAAAATAGGAAGTAGCCCGTGAACTACCACCAGGTAAATATTTTGTTGCCTCATTTTGTAAAGTCTTGGATTTTGGTGTATTCGATATGAATTCTGAAACTTCTCTTTCAACTGCGTTCAGGGACATATTTATCTCCTCACTCATTAATTGTTAACGTAACTCAATAATATTACTGAGCAGTAAAGCCTCCATCTATTACCAGTTCGCTGCCTGTAACAAAGGACGCCTCGTCTGAAGCTAGGTAAAGCACACCATATGCTACTTCCTCAGGATTACCGAAACGCCCCAATGGGACCTGAGATAGACGTTTACTTCGGCTATCCTTTTCACCCAGAAGCTGGTTGGACATATCACTTGTGATAGGTCCAGGATGTACTGAATTGACTCGTATGTTTTCTTTAGCGTATTGTACTGCGGTAGCTTTAGTAAGTAATCTAACTGCCCCTTTTGAGGCGTGATAGGCCGTATAGAGATCCCCGCCGACTATTCCCGCGGTGGAGGACATATTAATTATCGAGCCTTTACCGGAATTACGCATTATCGGTAAAACGTAGCGTGTTCCAAGAAATACACTGGTAGCGTTGACTCTCATTATGGTATTCCAACTGTCAGTAGTTGTTTCTTCAACATTTCCAAGGGCAGCGATACCTGCATTGTTCACCAGTACGTTTATTGTGCCGTATCTTTCCACTATTGTATCAATTGCCCGTTCCCATTGGTCTTCATTCGAGACATCCAATCTAACATAAAAGGCATCGCCGCCTAATTGTTCTATCTTGGAAATGACTTTTTGGGCCTCTTTCTCTAGGACGTCACAAATTACTACTTTTGCACCTTGAGTAGCAAACAAGATCGCACATGCCGCGCCAATTCCTCTGGAGCCACCCGTAATTAAAGCAATTTTATCTTTTAATCTCATAGTCTATACCCATATTACACATTGTCGTGGTCTCTATCTTAGAAATTTCTCATTCACTACAGAGGGTCCTATATTTGAAGTCCTTCGATTACGGCTTCTACGTAGTTCTTCGCGTTTTTTTTAACTCCGCAAGCACTTCATTTAAACTGCCAGAGCGAAATCCTTCCAGGTCTAGTGTTACGTAGGAATATCCAATATCCTTGAATTTATTAACAATTATGTGGTTCATATCTTCATCTACGAGCTTAAGAAAATCAGCAGGATGGACTTCTATTCTTGCGACAGTATCATGGTGCCGTACGCGTAATTGGTCAATACCCAATTCTCTCAGAAAGTCTTCAGCTTCAGCTATTTGATTTAATGCAGTTACAGAGACTGGCGTACCATAAGGGATACGAGACGACAAGCAAGCTTGGGCTGGCTTGTCCCAGACAGGAATATTCATATTTCTTGACAAAGTCCGTATTTCTGCCTTAGTTAACCCGGCCTCTACCATAGGGCTACGGATACCATATTGTTCGGCCGCATTTAGTCCTGGGCGGAAGTCACCTAGGTCATCAATATTCGTGCCATTCGCAATTACGTTGTATCCTGCTTTTGATGCGAATACACTTAGGTGTGTGTAAAGTTCGTCTTTGCAAAAATAGCACCTATTGGCGTCATTTGCCTTGTAATCTTCTCTTTCCACCTCGTTTGTCTCAATTATTTTGTGATTGATATTGAATTCCTGGGCCAATTCCACAGCCTTGGTTAGTTCGGACGGAGCTAGGCTGGGAGACTTTGCTGTTACAGCTAGAGCCTTATTTCCTAGTATTTGTTTCGCCGATACGGCCAAGAAGGCGCTATCAACACCTCCTGAATATGCAACGATGATTGATTCCATCTCACATAGTATGGAATTCAACGTCTCCATTTTCTTTTGGACAGTCTCAGTGGTCTCCAGAGTATCTCGCATGCCTATAACTCTTTACGACAAATTAAATTTAAGAATATAGCTGAGAGTAGCATCGGCTAATCGGAATGTCAATCAGATAATTAATACCTACTCATCCATCATACGTTGGATGATATCCTGCATTTCCCTAGAATATTGTTGATAAGATCTGTTCTGAAAGTTAAGTAAATTTTGTGAGTCTACTGTGTCATACCAATCTACCCAACCGGGAGAATCCCTACATATTGCATCCTCTACCGGGGCTCCCATGAAACCATAATAATCGGTGATGTAGTCACTACCAGTAAGTTGCCACGTGGATCCACCAGCAATATTGAGAATTCGTTGTCCAGCAATTACTCTATTCGCAGCGCCAAAAAGTGCATCCACAACGTCATCTCTATGTATCATTTCCACTCTTTGTTCAAGAGTAAAAGGCCAAGTACTAGGAGGTTCTAGAAAGGCAGGAACGGCAACTGGGGCAATCCGAAGGATAATTGTATTAACAGATGATGCCAATATCAGTTTTTCTCCTTCAATCTTACTTTCAGCGTAGTTATCTATTGGTCTTTGCTCATGGTCGGTTCGAATTGGAGGATCATCATCAGCTGTAGTGCCGTAAGTGCTTATGGATGAACTAAAAATCAATCTACATGAAGAATTGAGTGACTCTATTGCCCGTAGGATATTTCCGGTTCCGTCCACATTAACTGAAAAGGTTAATCTTCGATCCGACTCACTTTTTGGCGGAAGAATAGCCGCTAAATGCACCACTGCCTTAACGCCATAAACTGCCTCCTTAATTGAATCTGAATTTGTGATATCTCCCCTTTGTATTTCTACATTATCAATCATTTCTAAAGGGGAAAAATCCATAAAAGGTAAATCGAATACACGAACTGCCTGACCGGTACTTACGAAGCGTTGAGTCAATTGAAGCCCAACACTTCCGGCTCCACCTGTGATCAGAATTGGGCTTCCTAGATCATTTTGTGAAGTGTTGTTCACGTTAGCATAGTACCTTTCATTCCAGCCTTATCTAGAACATTTTGTGAACTTTCTATCAGCTTTTCCAGTGCTGCTTCAAAACTTGGCCAATCACCCTTCATTTTAAGTTCCAAGACTTCATTAGCGTCCTTTAGATTTGATCGAGTTGCTGGAAAGCTCGGCATGGTTTTGAAGAAGAAGGTACCACTGACTTCTTCTAACTTAGCGATTATTTCATTAACAGAATTTGCCCAGTCTTGATTATGGATATCCAGGTTATCAACTATTTTAGTACTCACGTCTATGGTTTCTTCTAATAGTTCCTGTCCTGATTTTGGCATATCTATACCTCTTACAATATGATTGTTCTATTTTGCCTTCGGAAAGTCTTATTCCTATCATTTTGATTTACAGAGTTGCTTAATATTCCATCGTGTGTTTAATTTAAGTGTCTGACGCAATTTGTTAAAAGAGAAACGCGCTCTCTAAACTTGAGCGCGTTTCTCTCTTTACTTACCTTCAAATAAGGTTAGTCATCAGCCTGGGTAAGTTCAGCTACATTCTCATCCTTAATGTGGCCATTCGTAGATGGCTCATAATGGCGCTTCATTGCCTCAAGGTCTACCTCGTCATTCCGCGCGAAGCCTTTTCCTTCATGCCTGTCATACGGGAATGGTTGGAATCTTTCGAACTTGGTCTTGAATCGTTCCCTACTGAGGCGTTTGTCATATGGAAATTGAAATCGTTCTGGGGCGGCAGGCTCAACCTCAACAAGGTTATAATTTCTCGTTCCCAGGCCAATTGTGTGGCCCGTATTTATACTAGCTACTTCACTTTGACCGTGGAATGTCGCGGCTGCGGCCTCAAATTTACGGTCACCGGATAGATGGGCTTCCATCACCTCGGCTGCGGATCCAGGAGTTCCAACAGAATACTTTGCTTTGTCCACACACGCCATATCTATGGCAACCGCATCCTTACTGGCGAACACTCCTAAATGTGGAACTATCGGTACGTCTGCATGGTTAACACAATCACATTTCGGGGATACGTCTATTGCCATATTGATGTAACCAACTTTATCTCGTCCAACTATTTTTTCAACAGCTAGACAAGCGTCTGCAATGGCAACATCAACTGCATCAAAGTTAACGGGTGGAATTTCTAAAATCCCTCGACTTCCCATCACGGCGAAACATCCTAAACATGTTGCACAATTCTCACGATCCCATTCAATTTCGTCATCCTTATTGATGTTCCAGAGGTCGAATGGGCAACAGCCTTCGAGTAATTCCCAGTCAGGTGTTTCAGATTTCCCTTTAAAAGCTTCGGGATGGAAGATAGCCGCGCTTCCTAGCCCGTAGTTTGGGTGTCCTCCCATGTGGACGTTCAATTTACCTCGTTTGGATTGGGCGCCTATTCCTAGATTCTTTAAAGCACCCCCTATTACTCCCATGCCGTGTCCTTTAAAATGTGTCAGGGCTATCACAACATCTGCGGCTGCGATAGCTTGAGCTACGTATGCTTCCTTGAGGAGATAACCTTCAGGTAAATCGACTCTATAGTCACTCGTCCCTATATATCCATCTGCACATATAAAAGGGCAACCCAAGGTTGCAGAGCTGTATCCATTCCGTTCTGCCGTTAGGAGTAAGTCTAGTTCCGAAGATCGAGACCCAATAGGGGAATACGTGGACGTCGTAGTGTCACAAACAAATGGGCGTCCACCTAGCTCCTTTATCCTATCAGCTAGTGCTCTAGCGTAGACCGGTCTGAGATAGGCGGTGTTATTCCACTCCCCACAATGTATCTTAATTGCAACGACATCATTAGGCTTTATCATTTTATCAAGTTCAGCTGACTCAAAGACCGTCAACATCTTAGCGACCAGACTAGTCTCAGTGTTTTCAGAGTGAGCATCCATATAGTAGACGTTAGACTTCATAATTCTCCTCCACTAAATCCGGTTTTGAATCTTATTGAATACTCGTTCGCAAACAAGGTATTATGGTTTATCTCATGGTATGTCAAACCAAAAGGTGCGTGCTAGCGTACATTAGTAATATACCAGTCAACGATGCTGTCGTGAGATTAGCATTGAGTTAAGTCTTTGTCAATCGTTACCTGGGAAGGTTTCCAAGTGTTTGACATTTAACGGATTATTTAAATTACTTGAATATATTCTATAGAATAGTTGGACACTGAGAACCATTTATTAAATATCAATTCATAGAATGAAAAATAAGATTATTGAATTCTCCATTCATTAATAATGGGAGTAACTGTTGAAAATAGCACATGGTGTTTACCAGCTAACCTCAGGATCCGGAGAAAACATAGGACTCTTTTCACCAGATCCGAATATATTTATAGTAGTCGGCAGCGAAGGTGTAGCTTTTATAGATACGGGCTATGGGAAAGCATTAGAGATAGCAACATATAAAAATCAATTAAAAACTTTGGGGCATCCGAACATTATCGCAATAATATTGACTCATCGTCACAGAGATCACATTGGTGGCGCCAGGAAACTGTATGACTATAGTGGTGCTCAAATAATTTCATCATCCGTTGAAAGAGCGGCAATTGAATCTAGTCAGAATGAGATTGCCATAGAGGTGGGCGTTAACGATTCAGACACCCTTGATTTGGGTGGAGTGACATTGGAGTTTATTTTTAGTCCAGGCCACACAATGGGTAGCATGTCTATATTCCATAGGGAAGCCGGCGTGCTATTTACTGGTGATACCATTCTCGGAAAGAGTACCACTGCAATAAACCCTGATCAGGGAGATATGGGTTTATATATGGAATCTTTAATGAAACTTAAAGCCTACAATAGTCTTCTAATCGGTCCTGGCCACGGACCTCCAATAACCGATACGAACCCTTGGATTGATCATCTCATCGATCATAGAATAACTAGGGAATCTCAAATAATGAATTTGATACTGGAAGGTAACAATACAGTAATCTCATTATTTCGATCTATGTATGTTGATCTTGATTTGAGATTACAGGATTCAGCAAAAGGGCAAATAATATGTCATTTAAATAAGCTGATATCAGATGGTAAAGTGTTTAAAAATAATGAAACGTACGAGGTGCATTAAGTGAAATTTGCGAATAGAGATCTTTTCCCATTCAATACGGATATAAACGAATCTAATCACCTTCATATAGGGGGTTGCGATGTAGTTGAACTTGTTTCTAAATATAAGACACCGCTATATGTTTTTGATGAAGATACAATCCGACAAATGTGTCGTCAATTCGTTAACGAATTTGGGACTCGATATGGAAATGTAAAAGTAGTTTATGCTTGTAAGGCCTTTATTAATCCAATGTTAGCATCTCTTATGAGTAGTGAAGGATTAGGCTTAGATATTGTGTCCGGCGGGGAACTCGCTGTTGCCGAGAGAATAAACTTTAATCCGGACGATATATATTTTCACGGTAATAATAAAACTCCTGAAGAATTGGAAATGGCTTTAGATTATGACGTTAAAACTATAGTTGTCGACAGTTTTTATGAATTGGAATTATTAAGTAATCTAGCTCAACAAAGAAACTTGGTCCAGGATATAATGCTTCGCCTTTCACCTAGTGTTGATCCGCATACTCATTCTTATACAACGACAGGTATCCTTGACAGCAAATTTGGATTCTCCATCCAAACAGGTGATGCAACCATAGCAATTCGTAAAGCTCTAAAGGCTAATAACTTAAATTTGACCGGTATTCATTTCCATTTAGGTTCACCTATATTCGAATTGGAGCCATATGCCATAGCAATAGACACGGTATTAACATATTTAGCCCAATTTAGAAACGAAGGATTCAATCTTCTCGAATTTAGTCCTGGCGGAGGTTTCGCCATTGGATATGTGAGAGACGAAATGCCACCAGCGATTGCAGATTACGCAGAAATTATTAGCACGGTATTACGTAAGCGCAGTGCAGAATTGGGATTCGATAATCCTAAACTAGTCATCGAGCCGGGTAGGTCATTAGTAGGGAGGGCTGGTGTAGCTATCTATACAGTTGGTGCCACTAAAAATATACCCAGTATCAGGAAATATGTATCAGTCGATGGAGGCATGGGTGATAACATCCGTCCCGCACTGTACGAATCTCTTTACGAAGCTGTACCAGCAAATAGGATGTTAGACGAACCTACAGAATTGATCACTTTAGCAGGGAAATTTTGCGAATCGGGAGATCTTTTGGTTAAAGATGTGAATATGCCAGAAATGACCGCAGGAGATCTTGTGGCTATACCTTCATCCGGGGCATATGCTCCTTCCATGGCTAGTAATTATAATCTTAATCCTAAACCAGCTATCATTATGGTAAAAGATGGGGCATCTGTTTTAATTAGACGTAGAGAAACCTTCGAAGATATGATGTCGTGTGATATTTTTTAGATGTGTTAAAAGGATAGAATAACCGGGTCCCGTTCAGCATATATCAGTACATCTTCCTTTGGTGCAAATATGCCTAACTGGTATGAAGAATTGTCTATTGGTAGTAATGTTGATTTGATAATTAGTACCAAGGACTTATTCTTTATTGTCCAGTTATTTTATTGGAGATGGTCTAGGTGTTTCAATTACCAGGAATCAACAGGCGACCGGACGTTACATATGCGTTATTGGCAACATATTGTGTAGTCTGGCTGTTGATGGAAATCACAGGAAGTTCCGGAGAAGGGCATACCCTGTTAAAGTTTGGCGCCCTTTTTGGACCTTACGTCTCTTCGGGTGAATACTGGCGTCTTTTCTCATCCACCTTTTTACATGTAGGCCTCATGCATCTGTTTTTTAATAGTATTAGTTTACTGATATTTGGACGAATAGTAGAAGGGATATTTGGTCGTCTAAGGTTTATATCCATTTATGTTGCTTCCGGACTGTTAGGCAGCGTCTTTAGTTTCATGTTCAATACTGGTTCAATAGGTGCTGGAGCTAGTGGAGCTATTTTTGGGGTTCTCGGAGCACTCGTATCATACTATGCTGTTAATTATCGACTGTTGGGACGATTTGCTCGTCAAACTCTATTAGGAATCTTAATTATTGGTACAATCAATTTATTTGTTGGATTTACTACTCCTGGAGTAGATAATTGGGCCCATATAGGAGGATTCATAGGAGGAATTTTGTCTGGATTCGCTTTAATTCATTCTGATCAGACAGTTTTGAACTGGAATAAGTTATCCCTCAATTTGAATCTAATTCGAATCACGTCTATCGTTGTTTTGATATTAACGATAATTTTGGGCACATCAATAGGGAAAGATAATTACTCGGAAGCAGCCTTACCGTATATTGGACTAAAGAAAGTAGAAAAATACTTAGACTCTAATCAGTATGAACTAGCTTTGATTGAAATAAATAAAGTAATAGAGGGAGAACCTGGGATTGGACGAGCGCATTATTTACGTGCACTTATTTTGTCCAATATAGGCGATACGACAAGTGCTTTAGAAGCTATAAAAACCTCTTTACGTATGCCCTTGGAGCAGAGAGAAAGGCAGGAAGCAATAGAATTACTGATTAGTATAGGCGAAAACCAATGACTTAGATTAACAAAATGTGGAGAAAGTGCATTTGGCGGCGACGGATGCCTTTTTTAAAGAATTAAGCCGTGGTTTTATGCGGATTTCGGTTCTCGGGAACGTATCGCTATGGTGTTCCCCTCATTATCTAATAATAATGGCTGCTCTTTCCCGCCAATGCTATCGCCATTAATTATACATTCATTTATATTGTTCATACTCGGCAATTCATACATAACTTCAAGTAGGGTGTGTTCCAAAATAGAACGCAGACCCCTTGCTCCGGTTTTCCTGTCAAGAGCAAGTTCAGCAGCCCGTTCAAGTGCATCTTCAGTGAAACGCAGATCAACTCCATCCATGTCAAATAAGCATTGATACTGCTTTACGAACGCGTTTTTAGGTTGTGTTAGCACTTCTATTAATGCCTGTTTGTTAAGGTGGCTCAGGCTGACAACTACAGGTAACCGCCCAATGAATTCTGGGATAAAACCGTAGTCTAAAAGATCGTCTGCATTGACGAATTGTATAACATCGTCATCGACGTAAGGGCCATCACTTGTCAAAGCACTGGACTTGAATCCGATCGTTTGTTTATCTTTAAATACTCTGCGTTCTATTAGATCATCAATACCTTCAAATGCACCCCCGCACATAAACAAAATATTATCTGTCTTTATCTGCAAGAATTCTTGGTGCGGATGTTTTCTACCACCCTGTGGCGGGACATTCGCAACACAGCCTTCAATTATTTTTAGAAGTGCCTGCTGAACGCCTTCTCCTGAGACGTCCCTTGTTATGGACGGGTTAGGGTTTTTACGAGCAATCTTATCTATTTCGTCTATATATATAATGCCCTGTTCCGCTTTAGAGACGTCATAGTCTGCAGCCTGGATGAGACGTAACAGAATATTCTCCACATCTTCTCCAACATAACCGGCCTCTGTCAGTGAAGTTGCGTCTGCAATAGCAAATGGGACCTTAAGTATTCTTGCCAGTGTCTGTGCCAAGTGTGTTTTACCTGATCCGGAAGGTCCTAGCATCAATATATTAGCTTTTTGGAGTTCAATATCGTCGTCTTTTGGTTCGGACTCTATTCGCTTATAATGGTTGTAAACAGCAACACTCAGGACCTTCTTTGCCTGCTCTTGTCCAACGACATATTCATTTAACTTTTCGTGAATCCATCTAGGATTTAAATCCTCTATTAAAACGGATGCCGAATCTTCGGAGTGAGCTGGGTTTTCCTCAGATATTATCTGGGAGCACAACGTGACACACTCATCGCATATAAACACTCTATCCGGTCCTGCAATGAGTCTTTTAACTTGTATTTGTGCTTTGCTACAAAACGAGCATTGAAAATCTGAACGAGTAGTCATATTTATAAGACGGTTCCTTAGCGAGTTCTAGTATGATGTTTACAGTACTCTAGCGTTATTTAACTTCCTGTTGAAGAGTCTAGTACTTCGTCAACAAGACCATAATCTTTAGCCTGGTCTGCATTTAGATAATAGTCCCGGTCTGTATCTCGCGCCACTCTATCATATGGTTGGCCGGTTTGGTTAGAAATAATCCCTCGGATTATATCTTGCATTCTGAGGATCTCTCTGGCTGCTATTTCAATATCTGCCGCCTGACCCTGCGCACCACCCATGGGTTGGTGCATATGTATGGTGGAGTTAGGTAAGGCATACCTTTTCCCAGTGGCACCTGCGCAAAGTAATACTGTGCCCATACTGGCCGCTAGACCTACACAAATTGTAGAAACATCAGGACGGATTAATCGCATTGTGTCGTAAATGGCCAATCCTGCACTAATCACTCCACCCGGTGAGTTGATATAAAGGCTTATATCTCTCTCTGGGTCTTCCCTATCCAGGTAAAGTAGCTGCGCAACAATAGCATTCGCAACATGGTCTACAATCGGCGTGCCAAGAAAGATGATGCGCTCCTTCAATAGTAGAGAATAGATGTCGAAAGCCCGGTCTCCTCTCGCACCACTTTCCACCACCATTGGTATAACGTCTATAGGACTTTCCATCATCAGTATCTCCTTCTTCGTTGTTTTTATCAGATGTATCTGGGTCATCATTAATAGTTTTCTGCACTTGGATAGGCGGTATCTCTTCACCTTTTCCTATAGAGGCGAGTCGATCCATTGTTTTTTCTATTAAAAGCATACGAAGTACTGAATTTTTGACTCTTTCCGTATCTTGAAGTTGAGTCGCCTTTCCTTCGCCTTTGGGCACAATTTCATCCATTTTCTCTTGAACTTCCTCTTCTGTCACATCCAAGCCTTCTAATTCCGCCAGTTTTCCTATAACGTATGTACGGTTGAGTCGTGACATGGCTTCCATTTTTAGATCTTCGAGCATTTCATCGTTGGATTTACCAATTGAAGTCAGGTAGTCGTCTAGTCTTATATTAGCTCTTTCTAATACCCTGTTCCGTTCACCTGTAAGGTGGTCGATTTCATGTTCCACCAAGAGTGGAGGTAAATCTATCTTAGCCTGTTCTAGCAACGCACTCAAAATTGCTTCCTTGTATTGCTGATCTGTTTCTTTTACAGATTCGGTTTCTAATTCCTTTTTGATTGACTCGGACAATTCTTCTAGATTGGCGTATGTCTCACCTATTTCTTTCGCAAAGTCATCGTCTAGTTCAGGTAGGGTTTTTTCTTTAATCTCCGCTACCTTGATGTTGAAAGTACATGTCTTACCCTGAAGTTCGGTTGACGGGTGATCTTCTGCAATGGATAAATCAAACCCTTTCTCTTCATCTTTCATTATTCCCTCAAGTAATTGAGAGAAACCTGGGAACGGATTAGTACTTTTTTCGTCTACAATAAAAACAGCGTTACTTTCGTCTATGATTTTCTGTCCCTCTACTTCACCTATAACTTCTGCCGTTATCATATCTTGAAATTTCACAGCTCTGTCGACAGGTGACCACGAAGCTCTTGTGTCTTGTAACTGATGCAGCCGATTGGTAACGTCTTCGTCTGAAATCTCTTTAATCTCTTCCTCTACTCTAATTTCTCTGTAGGGACCCATCTCAATTAGAGGTGTAAGAGGAATGGTTGCTTTGAATGTTAACGGGGACAAATCAAGAAGCTCGATTCGTGGCAGGCCGGATGCATCCAAACTTTGCTTCTCTATGGCTAAGCCAGTCACTTCCGGTAGCATTGTGTCTAGAACTTCATTGAGCAGCCCTTCACGGCCTACATAAGATTCTATGATGCTTCTGGGTGCCTTCCCTTTACGAAAACCTGGGATTCTTGTGCGCTGCACAACCTTCCTGTAGCCTCTATCTAGGTATGGTCCTAAGTCGTCTTCTTCGAGTTCTATTGTTAGAGAGGACTGTCTGTCAACAATCTCTTCTTCAGTTATCTTCAAGTAAAACTCCGTTTTGAAATGTAAATCGCAGAAGTTAATTATATCATGGCACTTTTGATTACAAAAGCTCATCTGGGCTTTAGGCGCTGGTAGACACCTATATCAATCTATATACCTACACGACCATTGGAAATTCTTTTTAGTTTCATATATTGAAGATGAGTAGAATATAGTAATTCAATTTAGCATAAGACAGTATCATCTCCTGGTATATTCGGTTATTTATCAGGGAGAAGTTACAATGATCTAAATGGGTGATGTACTTTTAGATTAATTTGGGACAACTAATCTGCTATATAGGTGTAACCTTTGCGTGGAGACTTACTTTTCTGTACCTAGAGCGTTTATAATGTATGGATCGTCCCCGTTGCTGGAAATTAAGTTTTTAAAATAAGAAGTGAGCATCTCTTTACAAATAATAGAACTATTACTTATTGGATTAATTTATGTCGGATAAATATAAAAGAGAAATAGAAGAAATTTTGAAGAAAAAAGGTGGTCTCAACCCCATTAACACTTATGAAAAGGGTTTTTGGAAACAGCTTATGGGGGCTTTTTCAGATAGACTGCGAAAAATATCTATAATAAGAATTATCGTTGCGTCAGCTGTTATCGTATTCCTTTCGTTTTTGTTTCGTCTCCCAATTTTGATGTGGGGTGGAGTGATACTCTGTCTAATAGGGTATGGGCTGTTTCTTGTAAGACCACGAAACGACCGTGCCAAGAAATACTGGCGGGGTCAAGCCATAGAAGACAGGAAAGCCTCCTGGTGGGATCGTATGAGAGGTAGAACTAAAGAGGACGGTTAAAGGAATTACTAACACCATATTAATAGAGAAATTATGGTGATGATTTGGAGTCAGTAATTCACCGTTGTTGGCTCATACTGCACATTCGCCTTCGCCACGTTCCACTTTATATTTTACAGTTTTATCCCAATCTATATAATACTGAATTGAATCTTTGTTCAGATCTGGTAGATTTTTTAATTCTCCTAGAATTGGTTCGAACGCAGGGGAACCCACTCTTGCAACAAAGTCTTTAAATTCTTCGTTATCCTGACGTTGATCTTTATAAAATGAAAGGATTTTCTCGACAGCCTCCGGCATTTTCTTAGCTGGGACCTTGGTTTTTACACGTTGACCAATCCTCGTGTCTCCTTCTTCATAGCTACCGCCCAAAAACAGTTCGTAGGCAGGTACCTGCCCACCAGGTGCCTTGGCAGCGGCTCCATGAAAACCAATATCCGCTATATGATGTTGCCCACAGCCATTAGGGCAACCGCTCATCTTTACGTGCATCTTTTCAACAAGTGGATCCGAGGTGTCCAAATTGTTCAGGGTATCTCCAATTGCTCTACCTAGACCCATAGATGCAGTTATACCAAGTTTACAACTATCCGTTCCAGGACATGAGATTACATCAGTTATTTTGTGAGCGCCTGACTCGCCGAAACCTATTCTCTTTAATTCTTGCCAAACTTCGTATAAAGCGTTTTCGGGAACCCATCTGAAAGCCAGATTTTGTTGGTGGGTGATTCTAGCTCTTCCTCCCGCGTATTTTCTAGACATACGGGCGAGTTCAGTGAATTGTGGAGCTTGTATGTCACCTAGTGGTAACTTAACTGTCACTACATTGTAACCTTCTTGCTTTTGAGATTCGACATTGGTACGCACCCACGTCTCGAATTCGGAGCTTTGCTTGATAGTGGAATATTTTTCAGTTAGTGAAGGGGCATCTTCAGCTTCATTGTCTATGAAGAGAAGGTTTGAAGGATCGAATGATTTATTGGCCCAGGGTTCTTGTAACTCATGTTCAACCATGGTTCTAAATTCTTCGATACCTAGTCTGTCTATTAGAAATTTTATCCGTGCCTTCATTCGATTTTTTCTAAGTTCGTCAGACCTGTGGAATATCCTTAGAACAGCTTCGGTCACTTTTAAGAAGTCGTTTTCCGAGACAAATTCATAGAGAGTTGGGGCAATACGGGCCATGATAGAGGTACCCCCGCCTGTCAGCATTTTGAATCCCTTGACACCATTTTGGATTCTAGGTATAAACCCTACGTCATGTATTGCAGTTATGGCGCAATCTCGTTCACATCCTGAGAAGGCTGACTTAATTTTGCGAGGCAGTGCCTGAGTGAATGGATGCCTGACGAAAAACCTAGCATAGGCTGCGGCGTAGGGTGTAACATCGAAAGGTTCGTCTGAGCAAACCCCAGCTTTCGCGCACCCTGTAACGTTTCTAACTGTGTTTCCACAGGCTTCACGAGTTGAAAGCCCGACGTCTGCGAGTAACCGCATCATTGCAGGCGTATCCTCTAGTTTAATGTGGTGGAATTGGAAATTTTCGCGAGTGGTAACATGACCTTTTTCTAGAGGGGCAAATCTACTCGATATTACGCTCAAAGCGTCTAGCTGATCAGCGTTTAGTCCGCCGAAAGGAGCCTTTATCCTTACCATTTGAGAATCGGCTTGTCTTTGTCCGTAAACTCCCTGTTTAAGCCGAAATGCCATGAAGTCGTTTGGCGCCCACTCACCGTTTCTGAACCTAGCAACCTGCTTTTCAAAGTCGCTTATTTCCTCGGGCAGAACTTCTATGATCCCTTGGGTTCGTGGTTGCCATTCTGTTTGTGTCATGTTTTGCCCCTTAATTATGTCACAATGTATATTAACTATCGTTAAAATTAAAACAGCCCCGCTCTCTCAATGTGTAGGCAGGGCTGGCTTTC
>CAYSLK010000093.1:0-6800 GCA_964431885.1 uncultured Dehalococcoidia bacterium
AAGGCCGCTATCATAAGAGGAGATAGACCAGACATGCAAATGTCTGCACTGAATACCAATATATCCTGTCTGATATGCACTAACGGAATAGAACCTATAGAATACGTGCTTTATGAAGCGAGCCAACAAGATATCCCCATAGTAGTGGTTGAGACTGACACTTTGAGTACCATGAAGTTTTTGAACGAACTAAAGATTACGTCCCACTTCGATCACAAGGTGAAGTTGCTGGAATTCGAACAGTTAATGGACGAATGGCTCGACTTAGACCATATGTACAATAAGCTGGGCATATCAATATAAAGGTGAAAAAACAACTTGGTTCTAGTTCCGAATGCGCTGTTTTAATATAAATGTGACCACTGATATATCAATGTTAACGCTTATCTCACTTAAAAATGTCGAATCCAATTACGATGCGCCCATAAAGTAGATTTTGAAGAATTGGAAGACACGAAGATTAACTTACCCTCGAGACAGCCAAATGGATCGCACGTTTGGCGAAAACCTGTAATAATTGTTCTCTATATTCTGCTGAAGCGTGCACGTCACCTAAGAAGTCATCCACACTAGCCACCGCTCTTTGAGAAGCGGATTCAATACAAACATCGTCTATTTTGCTACCACGCAAAGCACGTTCTGTCTCGACTGCACGTACTGCGTGTGTGCCAGCCCCAGTTATACCCACGCTAGCATCCTCGCAAATCCCAGCATTATTGATAGTAATTCGTACAGCTACGCCGACAACAGCATAATGAGAAGCCTTGTTAGCAAATTTCAAATATGCTGCTCCTGAATTGTTTACAGGATTAGGAATCCTAACCTCTTTAAGAACCTCGTTTGCTCTAAGTTCGGTAGTTAGAAGATCTAGGAAAAAGTCTTCCGCCTTGATGACTCTTTGCCCTGTGGAACTATCGACGACTATTGTTGAGTTCAGTGCGATTACGACGGCTGGTAAGTCAGCTGCCGGATCTGCATGTGACAGACTACCTCCTATAGTGCCCAGATTTCTGACCTGGGGATCAGCTACATCTCCTGCAGCGTCAGCTAACATCGAAACTTTATTTTTTATTAAATCTGAGGATTGCAACTGATAATATGTAGACATACCGCCAATGACTAAAGTATCGTTATCCTCTTCTATGGAGTTCATTCCATCGACATTTTTTAAGTCTATCAGGATTCTGGGTTGAGCCAATCTAAGTTTCATTAAAGGGATCAGACTGTGACCACCAGCCAAAAGTTTAGCATCTTCCCCATGCTTATTAAGTAAATCCGCCGCCTCAGCTATACTAGTTGGGGCAACATACTCGAACGCAGAAGGGATCATATCTATCTCCTTTATTCATGAATGACAGGTTCAGAATTTCACAATTTGTCAGCAGCGTACTTTACTGCTTTGACAATATTATGATACCCAGTACAGCGACAAATATTACCGGACAGTCCATCACGTATCTCTTCTTCTGATGGATCTGGGGTTTTTTGCAAAAGATCGTAAGCTGACATGATCATTCCAGGTGTACAATAACCACATTGCAGACCATGTTCCTCCCAGAACCCTTCCTGTAATGGGTGAAGTTCTCCATCTTTCGCCAAACCTTCTATGGTGGTAACAGAACTGCCATCAACTTGCACTGCTAATACATTGCATGACTTCACCGCGACACCGTCCAATATAACGGTGCAGGCGCCGCAACTTGTAGTATCGCAACCGACATGGGTACCGGTCAGATTAAGAACATCACGAAGATAATGAAGAAGCAACAGTCGGGGCTCCACATCAGATGTGTGTAGTTTTCCATTAACAGTCACCGTAATCGTATTGGCCATTATAGACTCTCCACAAACAGAAGATTAGAGGACTAATTCCACCTGGGTTTGGACCGATTATAACAGTTATAGTGCATCCAGGCTACACTTAAAAAGTTATCAACACCAGTCACAAAAGTTGTGGAAATCAAACAGTCATCTTGGGTCATATTTTACAAAACTTCTGTTCTGTATGAGGACGTTAGACTCCCCCTAGGTGTATCTTATTACTATAATTTATACTAATATAGTGATAGCTATGACAGACTTTACTAAATCAAACAAATCAATGTTGCCATTTTCTTTAGGAATACATAATGCTTGTTGAAGGAACTTATGTTTTTAATGCTGGAATAAATGAAGTTTGGGAATCGTTTCTTTCATCCGACACGTTGTCAGACTGCGTACCAGGAGTGCAGGACTTTAAAGCTACAGACGAAGACACGTTCAGTGCCACTATGAAAATAGGTGTTGCATCTATATCGGGAGTCTATTCTGGAACAATCGTAATAACCGACAAATCATATCCGAACTCCTTAAAAATGATTGTCAAAGGAAAGGGTTCCGGCGGTGATATCAGGGGTGTAGCAACACTAAGCCTTACAGCAAAAGGTGACGAAACTGAAGTTGTGTTGACAGGGGAAGCTCAAGTAAACGGTATTATTGCCAGGGTAGGACAACGACTCCTTGGAAGCACTTCAAAACTTCTAATGAATCAATTTTTTAATTGCATGATCTCAAAGGTTGGTCCTTAGTGACATGGTTAAACACTGAGAACCACTGGGATTCAAAGGTTAATTAATTTCCCAGACTCTCCAAGAACCAACGAACAGACGCTTCGAACGCGTCAGAGGCTTCCTGATAAAACCAATGACCCCCACCTTCTAGCTCAACCAATCTTCCTTGGACTAATGCCTCGAACATACGAACTCCTACTTCGTGAGTTAGAAGTTTACTTTGGCGACCTCGTATTATTAGAGTAGGACATGTAATCTGTGACCAATAATTCCAAAGATCCGGACGTTCATAATTATTTAGCAGGCTTCTATCCCTTTTCCACGTAAAGACTCCGTTAGAATTTTGTTTAGTCATATAAAGAGCCTGGTGTTGCAACATATCCTCTGAAGATAAGGGCTGCCGCATCCTCAGTCTCTCGATCACTAAATCAAACGAATTCCAGTGGTCGGACTCACTATTATAGTTACGAAACATCAACTGAGACTCACTGTTAATACTATCTGGATCAATATCAACAATAATTAATGCTTTTATATTTGACATATTCTGAACGGCATACATGAAGGCGTTTCTGCCTCCGGCGGAATGTCCAATCAAAATTACATCTTTAAGGTTCTCTTTATCGAACAGAGCTTCAATATCCGACACGTAATCAACCAATTGATAATGATTAGGATCCGCCCAATCACTATCTCCGTGTCCTCTATGATCTAAAGCTAACACACGATACTTTTTACTCATAGTGGAAGCCAAAAAATCCCAACTTCTTGAACAATCCTGCAAACCATGTAGAAGAACCAAAGTGTCAGCTCCTTTGTTTCCCCAATCAAGATAGTGAAGGCGTAGACCATTAGATTCTACATACAGATCTTTTGGATAAATCTTATTTTGTATATTATTTTGATTAATGTTTTTTCCTTGGAGGCAAATATCGCCTCGGGAATTTAGCAACCACTGAATACAAGATATCAACCATGTTTGCCAACCTTACACGGGCCACTTGCGAACAGAGCTGATAAGCCATAAGTCGTTCGATACCATATTCTTTCTCAAGCCATAACACTAAGTCGTAGAAGGCTATACGTGCAGCATCTTCCATAGGTCTGGCGCTTCCGACCGTCATTATGTAATCTTTAGACAGGATTCGCGGGGTTCCGATGGACTCTCCTTTAATCAAATTTACCGTCAGTATTCCTCTGGTTGGTATCTCGGTGGCCACACCACAGACTTCTGCATCGCCTTGGGTTGCATGCCCGTCTCCAACATACAAAAATGCTCCTGGAACGTTTACAGGTAACTGTATCGTATTACCAGGACACACATCAGCTGCATCCATGTTCCCACCATGGAAACCAGGAGATAAAGAAGATACAGCCTCCACTTCTGGCGCAGTTCCAATTGTTCCATAAAAAGGCTCATAGGGTATATGCGGTATATCCAATTCTTCGGAAAAAGTAATAGATCCGTTCCGGATTGGATGAAGCATTATTCTGGGCGGAAGTGGAGGATTAAGCATCCGGGTAAAAGTGGTCCCACATAAACCTCCGAATTCTGGTATAAGGGCACTGACTCCATAGTCTCTAGTGACTTCAATTGACTCAATACCTATACTTAAAGTATCGCCTTTTTCCGCACCGTCAACAAAAATTGGTCCTACGAGTGGGTTTACATACGGTAATTCGATTATACTTGCGAGATCTGCATCAACAGAATCTATTTTATTCTCGAACGCGTCAGCAGTTACTACTTCAAAGGTTTCACCAGGTTTCACCACTGCAACCGGGGAGTTATATGGTCCTATAACATAAGACCATTTATTTGGCAGATTTGTTATTGTCTGCATAACCCGCTCCTCTTACGACTTAATATTATCCGCGACATACTAACTCAAAAGTCCATATTAAACAGATATATAAATGTGAAGGATCAAATTGACCATCCTCCATACCACAAATGATTCCATAATTTATAAGTTCTACATTTATAAACTAAGAAAAACTGTCTCCCTCGGAAAACTTTTTTAAGACATTATCAGTGATCTTAGATATGCTGTTATCGTAATTGTTATACGATAAACATGCACTCCATGCAATAGACCCTGTGGAGAACACGGCACCTTCGTTGGGATACTCAAAGAATACCATGTCAGCTCTAACTAAAGGATTGGTTGTTCCCGTCTGACTAGAATCCATATGAAATATTTCTTCGACGACATGATGGAAGTTATCATCAAAATCTGACGCTGTAGCAAGTAGAAGGGCATGTGGAGGGCTGCCAAGGCTGAAATCCAATCGATCAAATTCATAGCCTGCGGCTCCCCATCCAAGCCCCAATGATTCAAAGTCACCAATCAAACCAGTATCAACACCTTCAAAAATAAATTCGACCTTAGGATCATAACTGTCAGGCTGACGCCGGTAAGCTGAATTAACAGCGTCTCCACCCTGCCCTGTCATTCCTATCCCAATTAACTTTTGGGGCTCTCTACCCCTATGTCTCCATAATCCTCCCAGTTCTCCTGTCGTACTATGATAAAATTCTCCTGGATTAGCTTCCCATGATCCCGTACCTTTCCAACGCCTTATTTCTATTATATGCGGCCTTTCAGGATCTACTGAAGTCACCCAATAAAAACCATTACCTCCCATGTACATATACCGACCCCCACAGCTGAGATAATACCCCAAGTTATCTAACATGTTTTCAGTCCAATACTCAGGGTGTGCATCTGACATAATGACGTTGTAATGTGATAATAAAGCTTTTCCTTCCCTTTGAACATCTTCATCCGTTATCACATCAAATTCATATCCCTTGGCTTCCAGCCAGTCTACCTGGTGAAGATCAGCCGTTAACAGAACGGGAGCACCTCGTCCTTTACCAACAGTTCTCTGTATATTACTAGGGCGCACATTTAGCATCGGTTTTAATCTGGAGGCATAGCAGATACCGCTTCCATCAGAATGCAAATCATATAGACCACCCAACTGATTTTCCATAAGATATTTTTCACGTGAATTGGATGGGTATTCTAGTTCAACCCCTGCTCCCTTTAAGTAATCTTGTAATACAGGGTTTGAAGCAAGGTGCTCATTTGAATAGGCCATGAATGTATATGTACCTAACAAAAGTGCTATTTTATTTTTTATTTGATCCCTCTGGGGCGTAACCACAAAAGGTATATAATCCGTCTCTCCATCGGAAGTTACTTTAAAGGCATAAATGGCACTTCTAACAATATCGTCGACTGTGTAAGTGAAACTCGTTTCCCATCCAGCATCTTCTAGATCATCATCATGGAAATGAATAGCTGCGTATTCGGATGGAACTTTCTTGAAATCGATATCGCGGCCTGTCCATCCATGGGATGTAACAGCACGTGTAGGCATGTTTAGAACTGAACCATGCAACCCGTTCGTTGATATATCCTCTATTATTTGGGAATCGATTCGCCTACCGAAATCCCAACAAGCTATCAATCGCTCTTCATTAGCTAATGTAAATTTGCCACTTCTAAGAGTTTCAATTTCATCGATGGCTAATGCCCTATAAAATATCATGGGGTTTTCAATTTTTCCGTTGAAATAATCGTGAACGTTGCCACTTTTATCTATTTCCGTATTTGAGAAGGCAGCGATAATCAAATCCTTACTATTTACATCAATCTTACCGATAGAAACGTTTTTCCTTGAAGTTACGACCGGGTTATTATGAGGCCAGTTTTCTAAAGGCTTTTGATAGAGTAATATTTCCTGGTTTTTGGAATCATAGACTGCTGTAATTGAATACCACTTGTTGTCCCTTAGAGGAACATTTGAAACAACCTTTTCTATGATACCTCCTGAATGGCCTAATATCATCGTAGGCCGCCCGGAGTCATCCAAATAAATTGCATATCCAGCGTTGATGGAGTCATCCCACTTAGTTAATATTCCCTGAACACCTCTCCCTATTCTCGTTGGGTAAATCCAGGTATGTATAGTCAAAGAACCGTTAGGATTTAGTCTAATATCATTGGGCACGATAGCGTAGGAACCCGGATGCAATTCCTGCACTATTCCCTTGTATTCGCCATTGGATTCACAATGGATTAATTCCTCTTTAAATCCAGGTCCCTTCTCATTTTTATCACCATGAATTAATCGAACCAGTTGTGCATTATATTTCGAACTTTGGCAACTAATCATAAATTTAATGGATTCGCCAGGTTGGACAGTTTATTTATCAGAATTACCAACTATTTACATATC
>CAYSLK010000094.1:0-9845 GCA_964431885.1 uncultured Dehalococcoidia bacterium
ACCCCGTTACTTCTTTGGACGAAGCTCAAGAGAAATTCTGCCACTGTCCAGCTATATTTTTACTTGATTCGTCGATGCTTCATAATCTTAGGTTTAAGGAATTTGTGGTTGAAACCGCAAGATCTGAAGGTATTCCTTTGCAGTTTAATGTATTGAATGGCTATGGACAGGATGGAGCAGAGATTCAGCGATCACGTGGAGGAACACCATCTATCAATATAACTGTTCCAACTAGATATCTACACAGCCATAATTCTCTGGTTAGTAAGCATGATTTTGATAATGCGGTTATGCTGATCACTGCATTGATAAGAAGAATTGATGAAAAAGCGGTGAAGTATCTAAAAGCATTTGATTAATCTCTGTAATGGAGTCATCTCTTGAATCTCGACCATGAGTTTCAGAGTTTACCAGTCGTTGGTCTCGAAATTATGTAAATTGTGCCCGCAACAGCTAGTAAGAAGACGGGAATATCGAACAACCATCCATAAGGAGCTAGCGTAAGAGAAATTATCGAGAAAAACCACATGGATATTATCGACAAAACTTTAGCCCTCATAGGGATAGACCCGGTTTCTAGAAATGTTCTTACTTGTTTCCCAAATAATCTGTGGTTGACAACGAAATTATAAAGTCTGTCCGAAGATCGAACAAAAAGAGTGGCTGAAATGATTAGCCATATCGTACCCGGCAAACCTGGTAGCACGTATCCAATTATTCCTAAGATTAGGCAAGCCAGACCAATTGTGATTAGTACGATTTTCTTGAATCTGATAAACAGGGCTTTAATATTCATTGGGCAAACCAACCATCACTGTTGCAGTGTAATCATATTGTGAGAGACTTATTAAACAGATCGGACCGCCAATAATCATGTTTTTAATGTCCATATGAGTCATTTCCTCTTATTAAATAGCAAGTTCAGATTGAATTGTCTAATATTGTAGGAGTAGATTAAACCTGTGGGCGAATTCAATAATCAGTTCAGCCGTTGTAAATTTGTTGCCTGATGTTCGCCTAGATAAATCTTTCATAAATACAAGGTTCATTAAGACAGAAACAACAAGAAAAGTTATATATAACATTGCCCTAGTGTTTTGTGGTTTAGAGTTAATCGATTACGATGATCGACTAGCCAGGAAGACGGGTATAAGTCGGTCGGTCTTAGATTGATAATCGTGATACGGTGGATAAGCTTTAACCGCTATATCCCATAAACGACCTCTATCTCTTTCCTCTAGGATCTCAACTGCGATCATCGAGTGAACCTTTGTATTGTCCCTAATTGTAACTTCGGGGGTTTTCAATAAGTTATAGTACCAAAGGGGATTCTTGGGTGCTCCTCCCAAGGAGGCTACAAGTACGTAACTATTATCGTCTACTACTTTCATCAGTGGTGTTTTCCTAATTGCACCGGTCCTATGACCTATGTTCGTCACTATGATAACTGGCAGGGAATGGTACTTTGAAGGAATGGTATTTACTCCTAATTCCTTTAATGTAGTACCTTCTACGCCTCCACTTCTTTCGTACAACTCGACTTGTTTGGCAACTCGAGGTCGTGGACTAGGTATGTATCCATCCATACTTGTCTAAACTCCGTGCATATTGGTGGACAGCAAATCAATTCAGGTGGTTAAGACTACCCTATAGATTAGACTATGTCTATACGTACCTCTAATTGGTTAAATATACGATAACTAATCGAAGGTATTGTGAAACATATTCATTAAAATATTCAGTGCCAGTTGGTCTATAATTGAATATGCTTCATCCTCGGTAAGGTCAGTAAGATAACTGCGGATGAAATCTTAAGATTGCTATCAATAATAGAAATGCTTGAGTTGCGAACATTAAATTGTTTTCTATGAACACAGACTGACATAAAAGGAGTCGAGATGAAGGTTTTGCGTTCTGTTTTTATCTGTATGTTTATAGTAGTCAGTACGCTGTACGTTTGGAACTACTTAGAGTTAAGGGAATCGCGTTCTGAATCAGAGGGTTTATCTAGTCAGAACACACAGCTATTTAAAAATCTAGACGATCAAGAAAATATGTTAGCGAATCAAATCCAAGAGACCGAACGGATTCACGTTCAGCTAGAACTAGTCACCAGAGAGCTCAATAACAATATAAGTCAAAACAAAGCGCTGATTTCCAAGTTAGGTGTTTTTTCTGATCAACTCGACTATCAGGTAGCAGAAACAGTCGATCTAACCGAGGAATTCGAAACCGTTAAAATAGAATTAACAGATATTAGGAAAATTCTGGAAGATAAAATAGATGAAAATACAATTCTTACTCACAATTTAAAGAAAACTAATGCAGAACTAGCAGGTAAAATAGATAAAAACATCACTCTTACATCAGATCTAAATGCCACGACTAACCAATTAACAATAAAGACAAATGAGAATCAGGAATTATTAACTGCTTTAAAAGGCACTAGACAAGAGTTATTTGAGGTTTTTGATGAGCTGACGGTTAAAACGACTGAAAATATATTTCTTAAGAGAGATCTCAAAGAGATTAATGATCGACTATCTTCAAAGATATATGAGAATGAAAACTTAGTCCAAAATTTGCTGATTACTACCGATGAATTAGATAAGATAAAAATAGAGAACGAAGAGCTGCAGACGGTTGCTGGCCAAGTTGTTGTACTAGAAAGCGAACGTGACGAATTGATTCAGAAAAAGAGCGATTTAGACGGCAAAATAAAAAGTCTGCAAAGTGAAATAATACAGCTGTTAGATAAGAGAGCTCCTTTGATATTGGAGACTCATACAAGGGGTTTCAAGTGTACCGGTAGCATGGAACCTAAAATAACTTGTTTGGACACTGCGACATGGCTGGAGAATTTTGAACCTAGACATGTGACATTAGGGACGGTGATTTCATTTAGAGTGCCAGCCGGATGCCGGTTGACCGAATCCTCGAACGTTGCTCATAGGGTAATAGACATGAAATTACAGGATGGAACGCATTTTTATTGGACCAAAGGAGATGCAAATACTACTGATGATAACTGTTGGATACGGGATACGGACGTTAATGCATATCTTATAGAATTACATAAGAATACCGCTTTGAGAAACACTTTTTTGAGAGAAAAGGTCAACTCTTCTAAAGTTGCACGCGTGGATGCTTGGACAAACTACCTGAGTTCAGCAAATAATTATCAGGCTAAGTACTTGGAATACTGTGGTGATTCCAGCGGAAACGTCGGCGTCTGTGTATTGCAAGATCCTTTATTTAGTCAATTGCAAGCTATGAGGATCGAAATGGATAGGTTATATATCCTATATACACAAACATATGACACGTGGCTTGAATGGTATAGCCAGGCTTTGTAAGTCAAACAAAATTAAAAAGTTGACGTTCCAACCAATATAAATCTTGGCTATTTTGATTAAGGATATGGTTATTCCGAATGCGCATTTTTCTATGAAAAGTAATTCCATATTGCGTAGTGTAGTGATAATAATCACCAATGGTTGGTCTAGAGAAAACGGATATAAATCGGTTTTCTTGATGGCATTCCCCTTGATTCTCAGTACTAGTTCATGGTCAATACAACAATTTGTTGATCGAATGTTTCTTTCCTGGTATTCGCCAGTGGCTCTTGCCGCATCAATGCCCGCTGGTATATTAAGTTTTGCATTAGTTAGCCTTTTCCTAGGAACTTCTGCATATACAAGTACTTTCATAGCTCAATATATGGGTGCAAAGCGAAGTGATAGAGTAGCTCCCTCTATGTGGCAAGGGGTGTATTTCGCTGTCATAGGGGGCATTTTAGTAGGAATTACCTTTTTCTTTGCTGATCCTATTTTTCGATTTATTGGACACGAGGCTGCTATCCAAGTTTTAGAAATCACGTACTGGAAATATATGACCGCTGGGGCGATATTTCCTATCCTTCTTGGTGCAATTTCAGGGTTCTTTAATGGAAGAGGCAAGACTTACCCTGTTATGTGGGCCAGCTTCATTGCTACTGGGACGAACATCATTCTAAATTATACGTTCATATTTGGACATTTTGGCTTTCCTGAAATGGGTATAGGTGGAGCAGGACTTGCCACTGTATTGTCACAGATTGTCAACATATTCATATTAGTATATTTAGCGGTCTATGGTAAACAGCATAGGTCTTTCAAAATAGTAGCAAGAAAACGATTTGAACTAAAGTTATTTTTAAGACTAATTAAGTTTGGTCTTCCAAATGGGATTCAATTTTTTCTCGATATCGTGTCGTTTTCAATGTTTATCTTGATAATAGGTAGAATAGGATTAGTGGAACTAGCTGCAACAAATATTGTGATGAATATAAGTATGTTGACCTTTATGCCAATGATAGGATTGGGGATCGCGATATCTGTTCTTGTAGGCCAGGCTCTCGGGTCGAATAAGCCTTATATGGCAGAACGGGCGACATCTTCTGGGTTGCAATTATCTATGTTATACACATCTGTTTTTGTTGCGCTTTATTTGATCATACCTGACATATTTATTTATCCATTTGCTTCAAATGCAGACCCGACAAACTTTGAATCGATACGACAGCATGCTCTCACAGCAATGAAATTTGTAGCGTTTTGGGCCATATGTGACACCATACATATTGTAGTAGCGTCTTCACTAAAAGGCGCGGGGGACACTCGGTTTCTAATGCTCGCCACTGTAGTACTTTCAGTAGGAGTATTGCTACTGCCAACTTATTTCCTGTTAGAAGTTGTAGATAAAGGCTTAGTATCTGCTTGGACAGTTGGAGCCTTTTACATTTTCATAACAGCTATTACCTTACTTGTACGTTACATTTATGGGCCGTGGCGTACCATTAAAGTAATTGACGGTACTTAGAACCAGATAATTTACTATAAAGAAGGGATATCGAAATTCTCATCTAATTCGTTCAATGTTACACGACTTGAGTGGTTCCTAGATGAAATATGTAGGCCAATTATAATCTTCAGAGCCTCTAAAGCTGTCGGGCCGTTAGAAATTGGCGCTGGTCCTCCTTTAGATGCTGCGATCAATTCCTGAATTAGGGCGACCATAGGTGAAATAGCAGTGTAAACCTGTGGAAATGGATGTTGGACTAAGGTCCTAGATCCACCTTCAGTATTTGTACGCCAAAGTTGGAGATCGTGATTGCCAATAATGATTTCACCTTCTGAACCTATAACTTCAACTTTAAAACCCAACGCGTGGCCAGTGGTTCCGTTTACGAACGCCCTGACTCCGTTTTCATAGAGGATATAAGCATTGCCGCCGGGATCGAAATCCGGTTCCTTGTCCAAGTGCCCAGTCATCCACTTAACAGGACAATCACTTACAAAGTAATTCAAGATATCGACAGCGTGTGAACCGATAAACATAAGTGCACCGCTAAAGTTCACTATCATAGTATGTAATTCACCTATGGAGCCGTCGTCAATAAGTTTTTTTGCTGCCCGGTAGGCGTAATCTCCTCGTCTAGTATGATTTATTGCTAGCGACACGTTATTCTTGTCAGACTCGCAGATTATTTTCTTGGCCTCGGCAATATTACTTGCTATGGGCTTTTCTAGGAAAATAGCACGAATTCCAGCGTTAATGCTATCCAAGGTTGGAGTTGTATGATGGGGTGACGGTGTTGCTATACTAACTATATCAAGGTTTTGTTCATCTAATAACTTGATGTAATCGGCATACACTTGCTTCTCAGGGAGATTCCAGCGTTTCGAGAATGCTATTCTTCTTTCCAAATTAATATCGGACCCACCAACAAGATTGATTTCATGCATAGAGTCGTAGCAGGCAGCATGCCCGTTTGGAAGGCTGAAACGTGCTGAATTATTCATTGTGTCTTCAATGAAACTTCCTATAACTCCACAACCAATAACTCCCGCTCTGTATTTTTCACTCATATTGCCGAACCTCCTGATGTTTTGTGCAATTACAATTTAGAGAAGCGCATCATTGTAAAAGCTATATATATAGGAATTCGCTTTTATCTAAGTTGTTGGAGACATGATCTTACTCAGTGTCTCGTGTGACTTAACCGTATCGTATAAATAAGGCTATTCGTGTGCGTCGTAGCTAATGATATAATAAATTTGTAAGGACTGGAAGTTCTTATAGAGGTTTCACATGAATCAGCATGGCAGACTAGAAATTGGCCTTATTGGATTTGGTGCGTGGGCTAGCAAAGTGTATTCTCCATTGTTGAAAGAGCGGGATGACATTGTTGTGAAAGCAGTAGCAGCTCGCTCTGAGACAACACAGGCGAAAGCTCGAGACATATTTGGATCAGAAGTCCAAGTGTATTCTCATTATACTGACCTGTTGTCAAAATCCGATGTTAAAGCTGTGATGATATGCTTACCTCATGACTTAACTTTAAAGGCTTCCATCGCTGCGGTAGAAGCAAAGAAGCACGTCTGGATAGAACCTCCTTTTGACGAAGGTAATGAAGGATTTGATCGACTTGTTCAAAAAACTGCATTGAGTGATAAGGTATTACATCACAATTTGGAGCTACACTACTTACCTGTGATTGACAGACTGTTAAAAGTTACAAGTGATGAGCGTTTTGGTAAGCTTAATTTAGTCAAAATGTCATTAAATTTACCGGCTACCCGTCAATACCCAGAGGGCTATATTTTCGAAATGGGTTCCTGGTACATTGATCTAATAGAGGTTTTTATTAACGCTAAACCGGAAAATATCCAGCTAATTCCTGAATGTCTAGTGAAAGATGGATCAGTACGAAAAGGTATTGCTGTCATGAGCTATCATTCTGCCTTAAAGGCTGAGTGGTATTTTAATTTCTATTCAAATATAAATCAGTCTTTATATTTGGAAATTATCGGATCGCGAGGCGAAGCATTCGCAAATTTGACAGATGGTGTCTACAGATACAGATATGAGGACGATCATTGGAAGAATGATATAGCGGATTGTTCGCGTCCCGTTTATGGATTCATTGGTATGCGTGAGAGTCTCGATATGTTTGTCTCATCAATCCTAGGGCCAGATATTTCACGTACCGGCATAGGCACATATAAAAACATTCGATACATTCTGTCAGAGTTGTATCACTTAGAGCGTAAGCTGATGAGAAGGTAAAATGGAGTGATTACAATTTCATTTTCTATGGACTATATTAACTTGTTGGCCCTGTATAGATAGGACTATAATAACCCTGTAGTGAAATCAAATGGGGGTATCTAGGTACTGATTTGAACCTTACAGGAAAACCACTAGGAGGCTTTCAAAATTGCTGCTGACAAATACTTTAGAACTAAGGATCCATCCTAAGGAAGGATTGGAGTACGACGTACACTTTAATGTTAAAAAGGTGGGCTGTTCACGTTATGCGGCACGTGACGTGGAAGCTACAGCTGAAATGTTAGAGGAAATACGATCTGACGGATATTCAATACACGAGGGAAGAGGTTCTGGAATTTGTTTAAAGAGTCGATATCTACTTACAACCGAAGATGCCATTGAAGTACAAGGGCATCAAACTTCAGGAGAAGTGGAATTTGTTGCCATGGCACAGACAGACGAAATTTTGATATCTGTAGGAAGTGATCATAACGACAGAAGCGTAGAGAAAATGTGGACAGTCATGTTAGGGAAAATTTTTGATACGGCTAAGTCAAAGCAGATGGTCCCTGCTGTGGTTGCTAAGGACGCTTGGCTTTATAGAGACATAAAAGATCATTGGGACCAAATAGTTGTAAAAAGTTTTGTAACTGTTTCTAATAAAAAAACGCTATATCAAGAACTTTATCTAAAAGATATGCTACACATGGACTTTTATTTGGATCGGACCCCGTGGTTAATAGAAGATGGTAGTGTCCTATTTGGAGGTTCGGGCGGTATGTCTACTGATTTACCAAGTAATCTGTATCAAGGCCAGCCTACTATGGAAGGTTTAATCTTTCCATCAGACTTCTATGTTGAAATGCATGATCCTGTTCTAGGAAGGTCGATAAACCATGTATACGATATATTTCCATTGGAAGAATCAGAATCTCGCAGTTTATAATATTGGATATCAAGTCTCTTTAAGGCATTCAGGACTTTTTGAGTTTATAGGCGTTGATTAGTTATAGGGCTGCCTCGTCTATTGGTTGATTCACTCTAAATCTAATCCGGTTATTTCAACTGATTCTCTCCACAGTTTTTCCCTCAACCATTTGTTGTAGGCTAGTTTATTTGCTAGAACAATTTCGGGTTTGCCTTTGAATTGCTTCTTTGTGTCTAATCCAACAAATTGCCCACCCTCTATGCCTGTGTGGGCAGTCGCTATGATTGCTGGCATTGCCGCGTCATATGGGGAATGGAAAACCCATCTGTTTAGAACAGTAGCAAGAATCGAATTGCTAAATACCTTCGGCATAAATCTCGATATATTGGTTAGAGTTACTCCCGGATGGCAGGCCACAGATATTGTTTCATAATGTCTCTCACGGAGTTTTTCTTCAAGTTCTAGCGTAAACATAATTCTGAATAAGTTGCTTAATTTGTATACCTTTATTTTATTATAGTAGAGCTCCGAGTTAAGGTTATTCCAGTCAATTTGGGAGATATTGTAATGAGATATACTAGACATATTCACCACTCTAGAGTCTTTTACATTTTTCATAACGGATATTAATTTGTTGGTCAGGAAGTAATAGCCTATGTAATTGACTCCAAAAGTTAGTTCCAAATTATCATACGTTTTGCTGAAGGGAGGAAACATAACACCGGCGTTATTAATAAGAACGTCTACCTTTGGGTATGTTGCTTTTATGTATTCAGCGAAGCGACATATACTAGAAAAACAGGCAAGATCTAAGCTTACATACGTAGAATCGCCGCCTATTAGTCTTTGTGCTTCCAATCCTTTCGATTCGTTTCTGCAGGCTAGGATAACTTTAGCGTCTCTTGATGAAAGGATCTTAGCTATTGCCAAACCTATTCCACTATTGGCACCTGTAACGATAACAATTTTGCCCTGTACTGAGCCAATTTGTTCCATATGAAATGATGCCAAGCGAAACCTCTACCTAGTAAGTAAGTCTTTTCTCGAGTACCGAATTAAACGGCATTATATATACGCGAGGATATAGTTCAATAGGTTTGGCCCGGTTGCTAGTCATTTATCCTATCAATCTATTCTTCTCCATAGGTCCTCACATCGAAGTAGAGTTGGAGTCAATCAAATCTTCGTCCGATATGCTTCTCTCCCCGTTTCTTAGACATCAAGATCTGCTTCAGCCTTTCCCGATACCTCATAAGTCTATCTTCAGAAGTATTATCACGGCATGATGGGCAACAAACACCCTCTTCATACAGCGGGGACGTTTTGTCTTCCTTGGATACAGGCTCTTGGCACGAGTAGCATAAACTGTAGCTTCCTTCAGACAAACCATGTTTTAGTGACACCCTATCATCAAAAACAAAACATTCACCTTCCCAAAGAATGTCTTTACTGATCACTTCCTCGAGGTACTTTAGTATTCCTCCCTTGAGGTGATATACCTCTTCAAACCCTAATTCTTTCATATATGCGGTAGCTTTTTCGCAACGTATACCACCAGTACAATACATTGCTATCTTAGTGTTGCTATTATCAGAATTCCTGCTATAAAATTCATCTGCCCAAGCGGGGAATTGCTTAAAATTATCCGTATCAGGATCTACCGAATTAGCAAATTTCCCTATGGATGTCTCATAATTATTACGGGTATCTATGACGATTACATCCTTACGCCTTATGAACTCATCCCAATCCTTAGGTTCTACATACTGTCCAGATTGTTCAGACACATCTATGGAACCAATTCCCATAGTAACTATCTCGTCTT
>CAYSLK010000095.1:0-4297 GCA_964431885.1 uncultured Dehalococcoidia bacterium
CGTCTTCCATTTCAATAGTTAGAGCACTAAAATCTTCCACATCGTTCTGATAGTGATCTGCAAATATATAATTGCCAGTCAGGCCATATACAGATTCAGGCTTTTTGCCTGTAAGCCAACAAACAAGGCCTACAACATAAACTCCTATGTCAAACCCCTCTCGCTTAGAATTTATAAAGGTATACTGTCCAACATGCTCCTTCTCTTCTCTTACCCCGCCATCAGGAACTGTTCCAATTGGAGCGCCTTTCGCGAAAAGAATCTCTGCATGTACAGCTTTCAGAGTCCCAATACTTCCTTTTTTTATGGCATCCTTTGCTCTAGTTGCCCAAGGGGTGTGTATAAAACTGAACATCTGAGATTTAACTCCTGCTTGGTGCACTGCTTTCACAATAGAGTCAATATCTTGAATTGTCCCTGCCATAGGTTTGTCTAGATAAATGTGCTTTCCTGCCTTCGCACACTTCACTGCCACTCGACCTCTTCTCTCTACGTCCGCACACATACTCACTATATCGACATCTTCACGTTGTAGAGCTACATCAAGGTCATCTATATACGGTATGCCATGGTCCTCTGCAAGTTGTCGACCACGCTTGTGCATAGAAGCCGAGACTTCTTTTTCATCAGTTACAGCTACAAGGTCGCACAATGGACTGGCAGCGAAGGCAACAGCGTGAGCTTCCTGATGTGTTCTCCTACCAGATATCAAAAGAACTCCATATTTTCCCATGTCCAAATACTCCCAAATCCAGCGTGACTTTGCTGACTACTAAGATTCGTGATAAAGCGTGCCCTTGCTGCCAACAAGCATAAGGTCAAGGTATTTCTGACTGACAGACTGAGACACATTTACAACGATCAATGCTCCCTGTCCACCATTCCATCGCAATATTTCGCCTATGTATGAAGAATATTTGGTTCCAATCCTGTGACGTTTTGCAAATGTCTCACCGAAAAAAAATTCTGCCATTTCCTCCAGTAACTCAAGACTGGATCTCAAGCTTTTAATATCATCCGACACTTGTAAAACACAACGTAAAAACTTTGGATCGCCAAGACGTCCTTCATCTACTACATTTTTAATCGTATTCTTTAAGTTATCCATTCATCAACTCTGACCGAATAATAGAACCCCATTTGAAATGCTAGCAAACTGTTTTCAGTATAACATTTACTTCTTATTAGAAGATCTGATTTAATCTTGATGATACTCTATTAGAACAAGACACATAAATAGGCAACATTATCGATTTACTTTTAAGATGCTTAAGAAAGCTTCCTGAGGGATTTCTACCCTGCCTACCCGTTTCATACGCTTCTTGCCTTCAGCTTGCTTCTCAAGTAACTTCCGTTTCCTTGTTACATCTCCTCCATAGCACTTTGCTAAGACATTTTTCCTCAATGCTTTTACCGTTTCGCGTGCCACAATACGACTTCCAATAGAAGCTTGAATAGGTACTTCAAAAAGTTGGCGTGGTATGAGATCTTTTAACTTTTTAACGAGATCTCTTCCCTGATTATATGCTTGATTTTTATGCGATATCACAGATAGAGCGTCGACAGGTTCTCCATTCACTAATATTGTTATCCGAACTAGGTCGCCAGGCAAATAATCTGAAAAATTATAATCCATAGACGCATATCCTTGAGTTCGGGCTTTGAGTTGATCATAGAATTCGACCAAAACTTCGGCAAGAGGGACTTTATATTCCAGTAGCACTCTTGGTCCCAACGATGCGTCATCGTTATCGGATAAGCCTTCCGTTTGTAAGTATTCCATACGCCCGTATTCTCCTCGACGATCTCTAACCAATTCCATGACCGCTCCAATGTAATTCGCGGGCGTTATAACTCTTAAATCTAGCCAGGGTTCATGGATTTCGTCAATATCTTGTTGGTTCGGCAACTTCGAGGGACTCTCAATATATTCCGTCGATGAATCCAGTTTTTTAACACGATATGATACACTGGGAGAGGTTGCCAGTAGAGTCAAATCATACTCTCTCTCAAGCCTTTCTTGGACAATATCCATATGGAGTAATCCTAAGAAACCACAACGGAATCCAGATCCAAGTGCCAGTGAATTCTCGGGTTGAAAAGAGAGGGCAGCGTCGTTTAATTTTAACTTTTCCAACGCTTCTCTTAAATTGAGATACTCTTCTCCATCGGCTGGATACAAACCGGCAAAAACCATTGGCTTTAGTGGTTGATATCCTCTTAAAGGTTGTTCAGCTCCTTGAACAGAAAGGGTAATTGTATCGCCCACAGGAGCATCTCCAACGCTCTTTAATCCAGTAGCAATGTAGCCTACCTCTCCTGCTTCTAATTGTTCCACAGAAACGGGTTCAGGTTTAAAGACTCCAATTTCTAAAACATCACTTTCAATTGAATTAGACATTATCTTAATACGAGTGTTCTGTCGTACAACGCCGTCAAAAATACGTACGTAAGCAACAACTCCCTTGTATTTATCGTATTTAGAATCAAAAATAAGCGCTCTCAAGGGTCTATCACTATTTCCAGACGGACACGGCACACGATTTATTAAGCTAGTCAGAATTTCCTGCACACCAGAACCATCTTTTGCAGACGCAAATATGATTTCATCTTCTCTAAAACCAAAGGTCTGTTGTACTTCTAATGCCACACGCTCGGGTTCAGCTACATCCAAATCTATTTTATTTATAACGGGTATTATTTCAAGATCATTTTCTAGGGCTAAATAGATGTTAGCAAGCGTTTGTGCCTGTATGCCTTGTGTAGCGTCGATAATCAGTAGAGCACCTTCACAAGCTTTAAGGCTGCGGGACACTTCATAACTAAAATCGACGTGGCCAGGTGTGTCTATAAGGTTTAATTGATGTTCTACTCCAGATTCCCGTGAGTAATTAATGCGGACAGCCTGAGCCTTTATGGTTATCCCTCTCTCTCTTTCCAGGTCCATTGTATCTAAAACCTGGTCAACCATCTGTCTTGACTCTACCGTTCCTGTTAATTGCAAAAGTCTATCAGCAAGAGTGGACTTGCCATGATCAACATGAGCAATAATACAAAAGTTTCTGATTAGCTTTGGGTCCATACTAGAATGGTAGCACAGGGCGAAAATAGGGGAAAGGACTTTCGAGGCAATTTAAAGTTTTGAATACAAGTCTTTCATTCTATCTCTCTATGAGAAAATACTTGTATTCCATAAGACTTACGTGGGGAAGGGGGGACTCGAACCCCCACGCCTCGCGGCACATGATCCTAAATCATGCTCGTCTGCCAATTCCGACACTTCCCCATATTTCAAGTTAGCCTAGGATATTCCCCATAATCCCGAATCAGATTATCTCTAATCATATAAGGTATCCTGCAGAGAGTATTATAGTATTTACACCTGTATAATGTCGACAGATAATCCTCCATCATAACGGTTAACATGAACAGATTTACAGTATGCGGTGTATTGAAGAGAACAGCTAAGAATATTATTTGAGTTTATTTGCAAAGAGGCCTATTACAATATGGTCAAATCGGACAACTTATTCTCTCTAATATCTGTAGACTACTTGATTGATGAATGCGACTTGGGCTATCTAATGATAGCGGCCACTTCTATCGGTGTATGTCGCATCAGGCTAGCAAATAACAGACAATACTTGGAAAATTCATTACCAATTGGTTTCTGTAATTCAAAAGGGGGAAATCGCAACTTAAACGAGTGGTTCTGTATGATACAAAAACATTTATCTGGTGAGATACTGGATCTACAGATCCCTACTCATACACAGGGAACCGTCTTTCAACAGGCAGTCTGGTCTCAACTGACAAAGATCCGTTACGGTGACACTGTTTCATACAGTGAAATCGCCAAAGAAATCGGTAATATGCGAGCTATACGGGCCGTTGCCAACGCATGTGGAAGAAATCCAACTCCTATAATAATACCTTGCCACAGAGTGATAAGAAAAAATGGAGATATAGGAGGTTATGGATTAGGTATATCTCGGAAACGCTCATTACTGGAGCGGGAACGTAGAATCGCAACTAAAAACTCAACATCGGACAAATATCTAGAGAATGTTTCGTTCCCCCTTTAACTGATTCTCTTATTTTCTCTTATTGCCATTAGCCTTGTACCTTACTAGAATCACTGCGGTTCACGGCATTACACTTGACAACCCATCAATGGAGTCAGACAATGCCAAGATAATAACGCTAGGACAATTTAAAAGTCCCACGATACCTTTTTTTCGGAGGCAATTGAATGGTGACGAATCCAAACCTTTGGACCGACGAAAGAGTTGAAGCA
>CAYSLK010000096.1:0-4021 GCA_964431885.1 uncultured Dehalococcoidia bacterium
GAAATTTCCAGCCGTATTTGAAGTCCTTTTTTGAATACATTGCTGGTTGCACATATGTCTATTTCATATTTGTATATTGTACCGGCCTGTATTAGGCTCGTTGGACCATTTTGATTTCGGTATCTGGCTCTTATAATGCCATCGGTTAGGTTCCGAGAGTATCCCGAAGGTTCTACATCCACCAATTTGGCCGTAAAATCAGTATCTCGTGCAGAACTTGCCGCATATAATACAACTGTTATGGGACCAGTTACTTCCAAGTCTTGTTCCAGCGGTTCCGTGGAATAAACGAGCACATCTGATCTCATTTCAACTGGTCGTTGATCGTATACACCGGACTTCATAAAGGCGGGATCACAGCAAAGTTGTCCACCACGAGTGGGGACGGGATTCAAGGGGTTATACAGATAGACATCGGGTGACTCAGATTTAGGTGATGCTAGACTTAGAGAACCATTCCCGGCAAGAGAATTCGCTTCTCCGTCGCTATGAATATAGAAATTCGTGTAATCAGTTCTTGCTAGTGGCCAGTCTTCTTCCGATCGCCATACGTTGTCGCCCATAACGAAAATTTGCACAGGTTTATCGTCTAATAGACCGTTCTTTTCGCCTTTAAGCCAGTAATCATAATATCTAAGGACCAAGCCATGGAGATCAATCCCCGGCCCAGATGATAGAGTTCCAAAATTGTATTCCCCTGACACTGCAGCAGGATTGCCTCCGTGCACCCATGGTCCTATGATGAGTTTTTGTCCTTTACGGGAATTATCCGTTGATCCTAATTCCTTCATACGTGTGTAGTTTCGTATAGTTCCTCCCAGAAATATATCGTACCATCCTCCTATGTTGAAAGCGGGTACCGAAATTTCACTATGGGACTCCTCTATACATACTTCTTTCCAGTATTCGTCATATTCTGGATGATCTAGCCAACCGTAATAATATGGCGCTAGACTGTCCTGAAGATGAGGATAGTTCTGTAAGGGCAAATGATTAAAGCTTTCTGTTAGACTATCCTTCACCTGTATCATATCCTCTAAGCCTTCTTTAGACAGGTCTAGGCGCTTAGTTAAATTTGCCCAATTCGCTGCGGTAAGGTGTCCAACTGCCCAAGAGAGATTGAAACCCAGTTCAAATGCACCGCCCTGCCATGCCCAGCCTTCATGATAATCTGATGCCGTAACAGTGGGAGCAATGGCTGATAGCGATGGAGGACTCGCTTTTGCTGCTAACCACTGGGTCGCTCCGACGTATGAGGCCCCGTGCATTCCAACTTTGCCGTTACACCAGGGCTGGGCAGCCAGCCATTCGATGGAATCGTAGCCGTCATTAATTTCATTGATAAAAGTGTAGAATTCCCCTTCCGATGAATAGCGTCCCCGAACATCTTGGATAACGGAGATGTACCCATTCATAGCAGCCCTGATAGAGTCCATGCTTCCAGTTTTAGACATAACACTACTTTTATCGTAGGGAGTACGTTGAAGTAGGGCTGGGAATTGTCCAGCGGAATCAGGCCTATAAACATCGGCATAGGTTGTTGTTCCATCTCTTAGCTTTATAGGCACGTCTGGCTCAAATTTTACTGAGTATTTCTTAGTCAAATCACTCTCCTACACATTAGGTTGTGGTATATGGATAATCTAACGTGAATTTAGCATAAATAGCATTAATAGACAACAGGGGAAACCTCACACTTATAATTTTTGGAACAAACGTTTGGTTTCTCTTATACAGATCGGTTCTATGGATCAACTTATATAGTGATATCCGCTGTACTGTACATAGCAGTAACTTATTGATTGTTTGTAGCGCATACGGGTTTCGAACCCGTGATCTCCGCCTTGAGAGGGCGGTGTCCTAGGCCACTAGACGAATGCGCCATAAGACTCGAATCAATCGTGGCTGGGGATCGAGGATTCGAACCTCGGCTTACAGATCCAGAGTCTGTCGTCCTACCAGCTAGACGAATCCCCAATACTTCACGAATTCTATCAATTGCAATTCATTTATTCAAGCGATATCTGGCACTACTATATAAGCCTCTTCTGAGATGCCTAAGGATTTTGTTTTGTGATTGTGGTACAGATATCCTGTATACGCTGCTACTAGGGCATCATAAATGTCGTGACTGAGATAATTCCTGTAACTCTCAATACCTGGAATAAGTTTAATCAATTGTTGATATAGGAACTCTAATCCAATTCCAGTAGTTTTCTTGGGGATGTTTTTTCCGAAAAGAAATATTTTCGAAGCGTATGGATATACTTCGATGATTTGATCACAATGAGTAATTAATTCACTCTGTAATTTAATGGCTCGATAGACCATCTTTTTGATGATAGATCTTTTAGTGGTGTAGTAAAGAGGAATACCCATTCCTGAGAGTATTCTCTCACCCCTGCGGCCCTTATTATCCCACATAGATGTGCAATCGCAACTTTCCTCTAAACAGCACATACCTTTTGGGAATCCTAGTGGGGAGTCCACAGCAACAACCAAAGGGTTATGGTTTTTTACTGTGCATATCACATCTACATCTCTTTCTAGGTAACCTAGTTCCAAGAGAGCACCATTTTGCGTTAATATTGCGTACCCTGATGGTTTCAATTGAGAAGATGTTAAATCTAGGCCGATGAACACAGTCTAATTATCGGAAATCTGATGCACTAAATTTGCCATCTCTATAGCTGAAATAGCAGTGTTATACCCAGCATTTCCTTGCTTTGCTCCTGCACGGTTTATTGCTTGCTCCAAAGTGTCTGTTGTGAGAATGCCAAACATGATTGGAATTCCTGTGTTGAGAGATGCATTGGCTATACCTTTCGCGGCTTCGGAAGCAACATGTTCATAGTGGTCGGTTTCACCTCGTATGACCGCGCCTATACATATAACTGCATCATAGTTTCCTGACCCGGCCATACGGTTGGCTATTAGAGGTATTTCAAAGGAACCTGGTACCCAAGCGACAGTTATGTCTTCGGGAGACACTCCGTGGCTTGTTAAGCCTGATTCCACTCCTTCTAGAAGACGACTGGTTATGAATTCGTTGAATTTAGCGACCACCACACCCATTCGGAGCTTTCCTCCGTGAATGCTGCCCTCTAATTTATAGCTCACTTTGAAACCTCCACCGGGATTTCATGAATGGGAATCTAATAGATGTCCGAGTTTATCCTTTTTTGTTTGCAGATATCGCTTATTCTCTTCGTTAGGGGCGGAAATTATGGGTACACGTTCTTCAAGCTCAAGACCAAAACTTTCTAGACCCACTCTTTTACTGGGATTGTTGGTTAACAATCGTAGTTTTCTAACTCCTAAGTCTTCTAGAATTTGGGCACCCACTCCGTAGTTCCTGGGATCAGGATCAAATCCTAGTCTCAGATTGGCTTCGACTGTGTCTAATCCTTGATCCTGAAGATTATAGGCTTTTAATTTATTGTGCAGACCTATACCTCTCCCTTCTTGTCGCATATATAAAAAGACGCCTGTGCCTTCCTCACTAATAGCATTCAGGGCTATTTTCATTTGGTCACCACAGTCACATCGGATGCTTCCAAATACGTCTCCAGTTAAGCATTCGCTGTGAACTCTAACAAGCGTAGGCTCATCGATGGAGATATTTCCCATAACAAAAGCGATATGACTAACCTCTCCTGGGCGGCCATCTTCACCTAGCCGGCTTGTATATGAGATAGCTGTAAATTCACCCATATCAGTTGGGATTCTGGCTTCTGCTATACGTTCAATCATCCTTTCGTGCCTTCGTCGATATGTTATTAAATCGGCTACTGTCACGATCTTTATGTTAAATTTACTGGAAAAATGTTCTAGATCTGGCATTCTGGACATAGTGCCGTCGTCAGACATGATTTCGCATATAATACTTGCAGGATACAGGCCGGCTAAGCGAGTCAAATCTACACTGGCTTCTGTCTGTCCAGCTCTAACCAAAACTCCCCCTTCCATATACCGCAATGGGAAAATGTGACCTGGCTTTGCTAAATCTTTAGGAGTAGTT
>CAYSLK010000097.1:0-14382 GCA_964431885.1 uncultured Dehalococcoidia bacterium
GCAGAAGTTTGAATATTTTGAACATCGCTACCAGCCTCGGGTTCCGTTAATGCCAAGGCTCCCCTGATTTCTCCCGTCGTCATCTTTGGCAAATATTTTTCTTTCTGGTATTGAGTACCATAATTTTGAATAATGTGGCTCAGTATATGATGCGTCCCTATTACCCCACTCACACTCATCCATCCCTTACTCAATTCCTCGAATATCATGGCAAAGGTAGTATAATCTAAGCCCAGGCCACCATACTCTTCTGGAATAGTTATGCCGAAAAGCCCCATTTCTCGCATTTGTTCAACCAATTGCGTGGGATAAATATCTTTGTTGTCATATGTACTGGCTATTGGTTCAACGTCACGTTTAACGAAGTCTTTTACCAAAGTCACAATCTGATTTTGGATTGCAGTTGAAGTTTTTGTCGACATGTAAGAACCTTTGAATCAGTTCAAATATAAATAAATTAGTCATGTGCTAAGTAGAAGCTAGAACCACCTTGACTATCTGGCGCTCAAGTTCGATAGCCAGGCTTTTTACCAAAGAAGTACGTTCAACTTCGCCAAATGTCACTACGTACGCCACACCTAATAAACAACCTACTCGAAAATCCACTATAGTCGATGAGAGAATTCCTTCGGGCCCATCATGGATCGCCCGCAACGTGATATCCTCACCATAAAGACCATCTATTTCCAACGGTTGAACGGATACAAGTTTCTGATCTTTCCCTATGGTGTTGCCAACATTTCGTTCAAATTGACTTAAAAATTCCTCTTGCATCCATTTCAAGGCAGAATTCTCGTCTCTAAAAAGATGAGCTACAGTGGCAGCAACCAGATCTGTGCCAAATACACCAGGAGGTCCTTTAAGAGGGGATACGAATTCGCGGACATACCCAGTAATCCTGCCAATGTTTTCTAACTTTTCTAGCGTGTTACCCGGGAAGCCATTTTCGGCCATAGTCGCATTAGATAAAATTCTCTCCCTGTACTGCAAAAACTCTACTAAGGAAAAAGGCAGTTGAGCCTTGGAAAGCACCATCCTCTCCAAATCCTCTTCAGTTACCTTAAAAGTTGCCTTCACCAGAGTATCCGTCATAATTTAGTCCACACCTTACTATTCAACATGTAGCATAGGTAAAATCTAGCTGTGTTTGCCACTCTATGAATACTACGACGGCATAGTTATTTTCTAGGTTTTATAGGTTTTTAAATCAAATATTTAGACACTTTTGAGTTATTACAATTCGAACACTGAGTATAAGCAATAAATCAAACAAACGGGTTGATGTCTTTTCGATCCAATGCTAATGTGTCACATGGTATAAAATCCAGGCGCAATCCTGAATAACGTATATACCCGATATAATAACAGTCGGTTTCATGACCTTGTGGAGGAAAGATTAATGAACAGTGATATTGTAAGCAACGAGGAAATTGTCCAAATAGCAAGACGTAATCTAAAACAAGGCGAGTGGGATTACCTTGTCGGTGCATCCGAATCCGAAACTACAATGCGGAGGAATAGATTAGCCTTTGATAAATTGGCGTTTCGACCGCGCGTTTTAGTGGATGTATCCAATTTAGATCCATCCACTAAGTTTCTTGGTCAAAACTTGAGAATACCAGTTATGTTGGCTCCGATAGGATCACTGCAGACCTTCCACCCAGATGCAGGAGCAGCCTCAACCAAAGCTGCTGCTGAGTTCGGAATAATACATGTTGTTAGTTCAGTCACAGAGCCATCGTTAGAGGAAATTGCTAAGGCGGTAGACTATCCTAAATTCTTCCAACTTTACATCCATGGAGATTGGGATTGGACAAAAGACATGATTAAGCGTATTAAAGATGCAGGGTATTCCTCTTTATGTATAACCGTTGACACTGACTACCTTAGTAGACGCGAACGACCGCTGTTAAGCAGATATGTCCCTTTTACCAACAGACAATACATCGACAGAGTTCATCAGGCGGCTATGACTTGGGACACTATTGACAAGATTAAGGAGGTCGCTGATCTGCCAATCATGCTTAAGGGTATAGCAACCGCTGAGGACGCGGCGATAGCCATAGAACACGGAATAGACGTAGTATGGGTGTCAAACCACGGTGGACGCCAACTAGATCACGGTGAGGGAACAATGGATATGCTCACTGAAATTGTGGATGAAGTCAAAGGACGAGCTTCTATTATACTGGATGGTGGTGTGCAACGCGGTAGTGACATTGCAAAAGCAGTAGCTCTAGGCGCTGATGCAGTAGCGATAGGTAAACTTCAAGGATGGGGACTGGCAGCAAATGGTGCTGAAGGTGTCAAAAGGGTTCTTGAAATATTAGAAGAAGAACTTACGATAGCCATGGGACTCATGGGCGTAACTTCAATAGACAAACTCGGCCCAGATTATATTACTGCTGCTGACCATGTAACTTTGCCACACGAAATGAGTTCCTGGACCAATATGCCTCAAAACAGATTACTTTAAGTCAAACTTATTTTGATATGCCTCCAGGTTGATTTTAATCTCGATGATAAAGTTCAAGAAGTTATACATCTTTAATAATCACAGTACAGAAAGGGCGCTGGCAGGTCTCAAACAAACTCGGGAAAGAACATCTTATTAAACTTAGTGATTAGAAATTATAAGGCATGATATAATCCTGACTCTTTACCAACAATTATCCTAACACTTAAGCCACTGTCGGACAAAAACAGGAGTACTTTTATGAAATTCGGACTATTCATGATGCCCGCCCACTCTCATAACGATAATCCCACTTTAGCCTTCGAACGAGACCTACAGCTAATTGAGTACACTGAAAGCCTGGGGTTCGATGAATTTTGGGTTGGTGAACATCACTCAGGCGGTTGGGAGAACATCCCATCCCCGGAGATTTTCCTCGCGGCCGCATGTAGTCGCACGAAACGAATTGGACTTGGTACTGCCGTTATTAATCTGCCTTACCATCATCCATTCCATGTTGCCGAACGAATGGCCTTTCTAGACCACCTCACCTACGGTCGCCTTATGATGGGATGTGGGCCAGGTGTTTTGGGTCCGGACATCCAGCTATTCGATCTAGATCCGTCGGACTTACGTCCAATGATGAACGAATCCGTCGACATAATATTGAAACTGTTCAGAGAGGACGGTCTCGTTTCTTACGAGGGTAATTATTGGAAGATAAACGACATGGAAATTCAAGTTAAGTCATACCAAAATCCCCATCTTCCTGTTTATTTAGTTAGTTCAGGAAGTGGAAACAGTATAAAGGTTGCGGCCGAACGCGGGCTCCCAGTAATATCTGCTGCATTTACCGTACCAGGTGCTATGGCCCTCAGTGACCAATGGCAAGCCTATGAGAAAATCGCCACCGATTCTGGCCACACAGTTAATAGAAACGACTGGCGAGTTGGGAATATAGCCATATACCTGGCCGACACAACTGAAAAAGCATATGAGGATGTGGCGAATGGTGCTCTAGAGGAAATTAACCAATACACGTTCAACGCAGGTGGCAAACCTACTTACGAAGCATATCCAGGACAACCTGCAAGTGAAATCACGTTTGAGCAAATAGTTGAGCAGAGAGGATGGATCATTGGCGACCCTGACCATTGTGTGCGCCGTATAAAAGAACTGGAAAAAGAAACAGGGGGATTCGGTGGTCTTCTCATGCTAACCACAGAATGGACAAGTACCCAAAACTGGTATAGATCACTGGAATTGTTTGCCAGATATGTAATGCCTCACTTTAAGGGAAGTCTTAAAGGCATTCATAACTCATACGATAGAATGGTAGAAGATAATCGTCTGGGCAGGCTACCAGAAGCTCGTTCCTCAGCCCCAAAACCCACAGACAAATAAGCTGGTAGGCCGCCATATGAGCGTTAATGACCTAGGATTATCGCGATTGTTGACATCGCTGAAAAGTGTCGTTATTATGCCCAACAATATCGTGCCAGAGATCAGCCAATATATCTGGTTTTTATTCCTGCGTAAAATGTATCTGATCCACAGCCTTATACACATTATATGGATGAAATCGAATCAGAAAGCCTACATGAAGTCTAAAGGAGAAGGATAATGGAATATCTAATTTGGATAAACGGTCAGTATGTACCAAGAAACGAAGCAAGTATCCCCATGACCGATCGGGGCTTTCGTCTGGGAGACGTAGTTTTCGACACATCCAGGACATTTAATGGGAAAGTCTTCCGTCTAAGAGAGCATCTTGTAAGACTGTATCGATCCCTGCAATACACTCGTATCAATCCTGGCATGTCGCTCAGTGAAATGGAAAATCTTACGCTAGAAGTTGTTGAGCGCAATGAATCCATACGTGCAACGGGTGACGACTATATGATTACACAAATAGTGACCAGAGGAGAAGGCGGTAGAGTCGGAAGAGATATGGACGCTAATGTATCTATCTGGATAGACCCCATAGATTTCGTGCGCTACTCGCCCGAATTCCAAAATGGCGCCCATGTGGTCATCCCTAAAACTAGAAGCTATTCCGCCGAACAAATAGATCCTAAAGTTAAACACTATAGTCGATTGAATTTCGTTATGGCCGATCTTGAAGCTACAGATGTGGATCCTGATGCTCATCCAGTCCTGCTAGACACCGATGGCAACATCAGTGAAAATGTCGGCGGCAATTTCTTCATTGTAAGTGATGGCGTCTTAAAAACAGCCAATGATAAGAGTATTCTGCAAGGAATTTCACGGCTCACATTACTTGAGCTCGCGGAGCAATTAGGTATTCCTACCTCCGAGGAAGATATTCAACCATACGACCTTTATAATGCAGATGAAGCTTTTCTATGTAGCACCCCGTATTGCTTACTACCAGTAGGGAAGGCGGATAATAGGCAGGTCGGGGACGAAGTACCGGGTCCTATTACAAAGCAACTATTAGCAGCCTGGAGCGAAAAAGTAGGAGTCGATATCGTCGATCAGACAAAAGAACGTGCAAAGGTGCTTAATTCGAATTAACAAAACATTCTCAATAAAGGTCCTTGGTACGAGTATGAATAGCTAATGTACCCATAGTCGTACTTGACAAACATAAGGGCCGAGCGTGTATAATTCGTTTCGGGTGTTTCCTGAACCCCGGGACTATCCGTTTTGGGATTCTAGAAAGCATTTAGTGATTTAAAAGGTTATAAGACAATTTAGGTCGACTTAACAAAATCAGTCTGTTGACTAAAGAAAAACCTGGGAGGTATAAGACAACGTGAAAAACATCAAGTGGGTAGCCTTAATGTTGGCCGCTGTTATGGTTTTTGTTGTTGCTTGTGGTGATGATGAAGAAGCTGCTGCACCTACAGCCGCTCCTAAAGCCGAAGCGACAAAGCCACTAGTATCAGCATCTCCAACCGCAGTAGCGACTCAAGTAACGGAAGCTACTAAATCCGATAAGTTCGGTGGAGAACTGAAAGTGGTAAGCCAGTCCAGCATAAGTTCCATTGACAGGGACTTCTCCAACGCATATGTCAGTGCAGCAGCATCAATGCACATTACCGAGGGTCTATTCAAGCTGGATAGGGAATTCGTCTCCCAGCCTGAGGTAGCCGAGAAGTGGGAACTGTCCACGGATGGCAAGACCTATACGTTCACTATCAGGCAGGACAGAGTATTCCACAATAGTGACAGGGTAGTAACAACGGACGATGTAATCCCTTCAATGAAAAGGTGGATTATCCGCCACCCAGGTGGCAAAGCCTTACAGAACTTTATCGTAAAAGCTGAAGATACAGAGAATGAGAATGGTCTCTACGACAAAAACTCTGACCCCGGTTTTGCTAAAGCCTTTGAGAAGGTTTCTGACACAGTTTTTAATCTTCATCTAACGGAGCCCTACGGATCGGTAGTAAGCCACTTTGGTCTACTACGCCAGGGTCCATTGATTTGGCCGGGCGAGATCGCAGTAATGTCCCCAAGTGAGGACGTGGGTGAAGAGAATATAATCGGATCCGGGCCGTACAGGCTAGATAAATGGGTCCGAGGTGACAAGCTAACTTATGCCCGTCATGAAGGTTATATAGCTCGTGACGAGCCTATCAGCAACTATGCTGGAGCTCAGACACCATATCTAGACAAACTCAGTATGATTGAGGTCCCTGACGAAGAAACAAAGATGGCAGGGCTAAAGACCGGCGAGTGGCATATAGTTGACGGCGCAGCCCTCGACAACTACGCCCCATCGGTCGAGAACCCAGATCTAGAGGTCGCTCTCGACATTCCTGGTAAAGCCTCTAACATCATCATGGTTCATGGACAGCCATGGATAGACAACCTGAAGTTCCGGTTAGCTGTCCAAGCATCTCTAGACGTGGGTGCATTTATGAGCGCTCTTGGTCCTTCAGATACTTGGATGCTGTGCCCAGCTCTATTCCACTGCGAAGCACCACTTGCTACCGATGTGGGTTCAGAGTACTACAATCAAAATGATCCTGAATTAGCGAAGAGTTTGCTAGCAGAGTCAGGATATGATGGTTCCCCCATCATTATTCTTAACACAACTGACTACGCTACCATCACTCCTCTGGGGCCTGTATTCGTTGAGACTATGAAAGGCATAGGAGTCAATATACAGATGCCAGCTAATGACTGGGCGACGGTCGTATCGAAGTTCCGTCTTGACGGACATCACTTCATATCCAGTTGGAACGGTTTCTACGGTGTGCACGATCCTCTATTAGATGGCGTGATGCAAGGCACCTCGCCTTCCGCCAGATATGACAATAAAGAGGTTCAACAGCTAGCCTTAGATTATGCATACGCCCAAAGCTTTGAGGAACAGTTGAAAATTGCCGAGGATATCCAGCTTCTTCTTTATGAAGACGCCTGGAGGGTAAACTTAGGCCAGTTCTTCGCTCTCTTCCCATACAGGACGGAAGTTAAAGGCTTCACCGAAGTGAGAGGTATGCCTAACTACGCAGGCGTGTGGCTAGAGAACTAGACCGATATTAACCTAGGTAGAGTGATAACCTAGGAATGTACAATAAAAGTACGAACAACGAAAGCCTCTGGTTGGTATCAGCCGGAGGCTTTCGTTTCGCCATCATTTTCCACATTAATCTAATGCCTTCTTAGCATGGAGAAAAATCATCTTGCAGAGATATGCTAAAGACAATCCTACCGTTATTGAAAATATGAAACCTGGTACTGTTGAATGGCAGCTCCAATACACATATTTCGATAACCCAATGACAATAGCAGCTCACCCGTTAAATCGCCGTCTCAGATGCTCAGCTATTGAAGGATATTCTTCAAAGACTAGTCTTTATCCAGGAGAAACTATCGACTTCATGGTAAGCATGAACCCATCTGGGAGTTTCATCATCGATTTTTATCGAATGGGTTATTACGAAGGTATGGGAGCCAGAGAAATGGGCAGCGTAGGGCCAATAAAAGCGCATCCTAAACCGATGCCCATGATGTCGATTGAACGGCTGAGAGAATGTGATTGGGACAAAAGTTTTTCTCTTAAAGTACCTGATGATTGGCCAAGTGGCGTCTACATCGCTAAATTCACTCGGCAAGATACACCAGGTTTACAAAATTACGTTATCTTTATAGTAAAAAGTCTCCGCAAAACTGACTTACTCTGCCAAGTCAGTGATTTAACTTGGCAAGCCTACAACCGATGGCCAGGTTTAGATTCTATATACAATGACGGGACACCAGATCCATATTATGTTGGAACTGGCGTAAGAGTTAGTTTTGATCGTCCATATGCCAAGTACTGCCAGGTTCTTGATTCTTCCCTATCATCAGGAACCGGAGAGTATCTATTATGGGAACATCCGATGACTTTTTGGTTAGAACAGCAAGGATACGACGTCGGATACTGCTCTAACCTTGATTTACATATGGATCCAGATGTGCTTTCGAAAGCAAAAGTTTTTGTCTCGGTGGGTCACGATGAGTATTGGTCTCGTAAAATGCTAGAAGAGACGATACGCGCACGAGACGATGGTTTGAGTATCGCTTTTTTCTCTGGTAATTCCGTTTATTGGGAGATTGAATTCTACGATAGTTCAATTACTGGGGCCCCGTGCCGTGCCTTTTCTCGCAAACAAAACTTTCAAGATGAAGATACCTTAATGGGCGTTAAGTCATATGGTCCTGGATATGGTGACTGGGTTATTACCAATCCTGACCACTGGATCTATGAAAAGACGGGATTAAACGCAGGTGATAAATTACCGGGTATAATTGGCTGGGAATATCATGGCACCCCGGCCGATATAGATGGTCTGGAAATCGTTGCATCAAGCCAACTGGACGGATGTATAAGGGAAAAACTTTCGGAAGGACCAGTTGAAGAGAATCAAGTTCATCACGGCATAGTGTATCCTTGCGACAAAGGTAACTGGGTATTCAATGCAGGTACTATCTGGTGGCCTGAAGGGCTTTCAAATCCACCTGGCCATATACCGGCACGAGGTAATTGCGGTGGGACATTCGGAGTATTGAAACCAATACAGAAAATAACCAGCAATATTTTAGATAAGATGATTGGAGATTCACCGCGATCCTAGAATCACCGTTTCTTACGACTATTATTAATCACTAAATTCAAAGGATCTTAAATGGATATTGAAGCAGGAGTTCTATCAGCTCTAACACTTGGCTTCTTATTAGGACTCAAACATGCAACGGATGCAGATCACGTTGTCGCGGTATCAACAATTGTTAGCGAGTCGCGTAACATCTGGAGAGGTCTATGGATAGGTGGGTCTTGGGGTCTTGGCCACACAACACCATTACTAGTTATTGGAACCCTAATCCTTATATTCAAAGAAACCGTACTGGATAAATACGAGTCTATTGCTCACTTCCTGGAGTTTGGCGTGGCTCTAATGTTAGTTTTCCTGGGTGTGCAGGTATTTTGGAAAATGGCGACTGGGCAGCTACACTTACACCAACATGTTCATGACGGGGGCAGTCATGTGCACATACATTCCAGCCACGATCAGAAAAACGAAATAAGTAAAGAAAATTCACACAGCATATCGAAGTTTGGTAAACCACATTTTAGACTTAAATCTTTTACAATAGGCATAGTCCACGGACTTGCAGGTAGCGCTGCTGTTATGCTACTCCTACTACCAAAAATTGAAAATTTCTGGATTGGTATCGGCTATCTCCTAATGTTTGGAATCGGTACAGTTCTTTCCATGTCCGCTATAACGCTGGTATTAGGACTTCCATTTTCAGTCAGTAGCGGCTTTAAGAATTTAAACATGGTAGTGTCAGGAATAGCCGGGATGGCTAGCATTTTAATTGGATTCATGCTCACTTCTGACATCTTCTTCAACACTACATTGATGCCTTTCTAGTCTATCCAATCAGTGCCACTATATCATTACGATAGGAGCGCTTGTCTAAGCTCACGAGCAACAATTGCTCCTTCACCTTCTTTCAAAGTGTGCGCATTGACAATAATAGTATTCTCAGTTTCTGGGTTAACCCATATTCGTGGTTCCCCTCTATCCAAATCATCTGCCACTTCTTTTGCACTTTTACCGAGCTTTGAATCTAACGTCAGCTGCAAACTAGCACCCCAAAAGTCTTCATGCCGTACAACCTTGGCTTCAACGTTAGGGATGCCTTGCAGATCACTCGCCATCGTCGTTAGCCTATTGTCTATGGAGATTAAGCGATCTTCGTGATTCATCGTAAACCATTCATCAAGAGCAGCAATAACAGCAACAACATCCTGTCTGTCAACTTTTAGGGGGCGACCGATGGCCTTCCGTCCGCCAGTATGAAATCCAATAAATCCGTTAGCAATTGCTGCGTCAACCAGTTCCTTCTTACCACAAAGGAACCCTGTAGAATGTGGTGCTCCAAAGTATTTTGCACCAAAGCAGACAAGATCTGCGGCGTTGGCATTCCCTATCATATAGTCCAACGGATAATTCTGCGAAGCTGCATCGGCTATAACTGGAACGTCGTTTTCATGGGCTATTCTCACCACCTCATCGAGGCTTAATACTGAATCGTCCCAATCTTTCTGTATAAAATAAGCCACAGCAGCTGTGTTAGGTCCTATAGCTTCTGCTAATTGTTGTTCTGTACAGCCTTGATCGTCTCCCACCTCCAACAATTTGGCACCTGTGACTGTGTAGCACCTATCATAACTATATCTTTGTTTTCTCTGTATTAGAATCTCATTTTTCATTCCAGATGTATTCGGTAGTTGATATATCTTTTCTGAATCATTTCCGGTCATACAGGCAGCAGCACTAAGAGCCATAGCAGCAGCGCAGCCTGCTGTAACATAACCAGCCTCAGTCCCAAGAGTCTTTGCTATAAATTCACCAGACTTAGATAATAGTTCTTCCATTTCCACATAACTGACATTGGCGTGCTCCATAGCCTCCCTAACGGCGTCCGATGGACTTGAACCTCCTAATACGGTTTGGTTGCCCATAGCGTTAATAACTCGCCTAACATCGAGCTTTTCGTAAACATTACCGCCAGAAAAAATCGTCATATCCAATTACTCCTTATATGTTGCTGTATAACAAAGATATCTCTCTTTAGATTATCATTGGATTATATTCTGGTCGAGTCAAGGTTACAAGATCACAAGTAACGATCGACAATTATTACAGTATTAATTGAACATGCTAAAATAGTGTCCTGAATAATTTGCTACGGGAGGAACAAATTGACGAGGATACTCATAACGGGAGTAAGTGGCCTTATTGGCGGTATGTTAGCCATGCATCTCAAAGAACAAGGTGGATATCAAATCACTGCACTAAATCGAAGCCCGGTTAAAGATTTTGACTCAGTCCAAGCGGATATCTCCGACCTTGAATCCATCAAGCCAGCTTTCAAAAACCAAGATGTAGTGGTCCACATGTCCGCGTTCGCTCAAAATTCGTTTATGCCCGGTTCAAAATTCTCAGGAACACTCGAAGAGGAATGGGCAGGACATTTATCCGCCAATATTATTGGTGTTTATAACGTATACGAAGCGGCTAGACAGTCGGGTGTGAAACGCGTGATTTTTGGTAGTAGTGGTGCTGCAATTGGTGGATTTGAAAAAATTGAACCTTATAAAGCTATCGCAGAAGGTCGCTATGAAACCGTTGCGCCAGACTATACCAAAATCACACACGAGCAATTCAGACCGTTTGGAATATACGGTGCTACAAAAGTCTGGGGTGAAGCAATAGGACGACACTTTTCCGATGAATACGGCATATCGGTCCTCTGCCTGCGAATCGGTTCTGTAAGATCTGATGATTGGCCAGATAATCCCCGTAGATCTTCATATTATTTTAGCCATCGTGATATCCTGCAAATGCTTGTGAAATGTATTCACGCCCCGCAGGATTTAAAATTTGACATATTCATGGCTGCCTCGGATAACAAGTGGACTTATTATGATCTAGAACACACTAAAAAGGTCTTGGGATATGTCCCACAAGACAAATCTGAAGATTTCGAATGAAATTGATATTCATTGTTCTAACAGGAATTTATTTACTTTAAATAATTCATCCTCTTGTTTTGGTTATGTCTATGCTGGATATATCCGAAAAATAATCATAAAGTCTCAAATGGTTAGCGAGGATGGCGGTGGTTCAGTCCTACAGCCGAAAAGCTAATTATTTTAACGTCAGCATCCGGATCAAATATGTATCGTACAGGAGCTAATTATGAACTCTCATGATATCTATGAATTAGGAGATGTTAGTCTTCAGCAGGGGAAAAGACTTAAAGATGCGAAACTAGCGTATAAGACGTACGGAGAATTAAACAAAAATAGGGATAATGTCATAGTATTCCCAACCTATTTTGGGTCACAACATCCAGCTAATGAACCAATGATAGGTCCTGGCAGAGCACTTGACACAAATAAATACTTTATAATAGTTCCTAATTTGCTTGGTAACGGATTATCGTCATCTCCCAGCAATACACCACCACCTAACGAGAAGTCATCATTCCCGATCGTCACCTATTATGACAATATTTTATTCCAACATAGACTGGTAACAGAAAAATTCGGCATAGATCGTATAGCGCTGGTATGTGGGTTTTCAATGGGAGGACAACAAACCTATCACTGGGCTGCTCTATTCCCAGACATGGTTGAACGAATTGCACCTTGGTGCGGATCGGCCAAGACATCCCCTCATAACTTCGTGTTCCTAGAAGGTGTCAAAGCTGCATTAACCGCTGACGACGCTTGGAATGAAGGTTGCTACGAGAAACAACCCAAAAGAGGAATACGGGCAATGGCGCGTGTTTATGCAGGATGGGGACCGTCACAGGCATTCTACCGTGAAAAGTTATACTTAAAAATGGGTTTCGAAACGCTAGAAGACTACCTCGTAGAGGCGTGGGAAAACAGATTCCTGGAGCGTGATGCTAACGACAGTCTATCAATGATAGCAACATGGCAAAATGGAGACATAAGTGCTAATCCAATATATAGAGGTGATATTACCGCCGCTTTAGCTAGCATAAAAGCAAAGGCGTTTTTAATACCTTCGAAAACGGATCAATATTTCCCGCCAGAAGATAACTTGATAGAACAAATCCATATGCCAAATGCGGAAGTTCGTATCATACCTTCAATCTGGGGACATGGAGCCGGAGGACCGGGTCGCAACCCAGTTGACACACAATTCCTGGACGATACCTTGAGAGAATTACTAGCGAATTGATACTTATTTAGAGGTAAATTTAATGAAGATAAGTGATCTAAAGCTAACGCTCTTCGAATGGAGTTTCTCTCCCTGGAAAACTGGCGTTGGTACCACTTTCGGAGGTATTAAACAACTGGGAGTCTTAACCATTTACACAGATGAGGGCATCGAAGGATACGCATTTTTGGGTTCCTCAGGGCAGGGAGCAGATGCTTTCGTCGGCCCCCTAATGGAATTCTTGAAACCACTTCTGATCGGAAGAGATCCACTAGATATCGGGGCGATTTGGTATGATATGTGGAAACAGAACAGACGGGTGTCAACAAACGCCATAGGCGCCGTCGATGTCGCTCTCTGGGACATAGCTGGCAAAACATCTAACCTACCTATACATCGATTATTGGGCACCTGTAGAGACAAAATTCCAGCGTATTCCAGTACAGCATATCACGCCACTCCTGAGGAATACGTAGCAGAAGCGCAACATTTTCAAGCCATTGGGTGGACCGCCCATAAGATCCATCCTCATGGCGAACCCAATATGGATATCAAAATATGTCAAATGGTTCGCGATGGCGTTGGAAAGGATATGACGTTAATGCTGGACTCTATGAGGGCATACGGGTATGAAGAAGCGCTCAGAGTGGGTAGGGCGATAGAGGAATTAGATTATTTGTGGTACGAAGATCCTCTTTCTGAAGAAGACATCTATAATTACATTAAATTGAAACAGAAATTAGACATACCAATTATGTCCACAGAATATGCACCAGGACGTCTGTACGGTATGGCTCAATGGATTCAAAATTACGCTACAGACATGCTTAGAGGAGATGTTGCTATTTCAGGAGGGATAACACCTTTAATGAAAATAGCCCACATAGCCGAAGGATTTGGCATGAAATGTGAAATTCACCACGGAGGCAACTCTCTAAATAACGTGGCAAATCTCCATGTCACAATGGCAATCAATAATTGCGATTATTATGAAGTATTTCCTGCCACAGGCGCCAATAAATATGGTCTTGTTAAAGATATTGAGGTAGATGAGAAAGGATTCGTCTATGCACCAACGAAACCGGGTCTCGGATACGAGATTGACTGGCATTTGATTGAAAAGAATTTAGTCGGTCACATATCCTAGTTGATACGCTCTAATCACTTAGATCTATATATTCATAGCTGAATCTATATGCGCCAATACAATTTCCATCTCCATCTAGAACACCCCATTGGACAGGGGATGGTTCTCCCATCATGATTTGTGCACCCCATTGGAATATGTCCATATAGACGCCCAATGAACTGCTTTTTACAAGCCATAAATCATCCGGTGTCGCGTTAACTATTTCAACCATTAATACGCCAGATGTCACCTCGCCCACTACATCAAACACGTCATCACATTCTATCGTTTCTAACTTGACTTCTTTCGTTTCGTCATGCTCGTCAGGTGCCACGTTAATAAAAAGTTCGCCTTCATCATCATCCCAACGGGCACCCGAATGTAACGTTACGGTCACAAGTCCCAGTCTATTCAGAAGAATAGACTGGAATATACTGAGAAACATTGTTTTATTCATCGGAGGACCAATTGATGATATCGATACAGGTGTCGCCGTCGGTACTGGCGTAGGTGTCGCAGTCGGTACAGGAGTAGGTGTCGCCGTCGGTAAAGGTGTAGGTGTCGCATAAGGAAAC
>CAYSLK010000098.1:0-4555 GCA_964431885.1 uncultured Dehalococcoidia bacterium
TACTCTCTTGCACAGCGGGAGTTATAACCTTAATAGCCTCTTCATTATGATAACTCTTTACACAAAAAATAATTAAGTCAGCCTTCCAGTCACCACTTAATCTATCTACTGCCGAAACAGGCTCCGTAAAGTTTCCAGATCGAACGCTTTCGACAATCAACCCATCTCGTAAAATAGCTTCTAAATTAGCTCCTCTGGCTACAGCAACTACTTCCTCTCCACTCCTATTTAATATCCCGGCTAAATATCCTCCTACTGCTCCAGCGGCCATAATTAGTACTTTCATGTACCATCTCCTATAATCTCGAATGTGATTTACGCTTGCTCGGTAACAGGCCATATCAGCAGGATATCACCCAGTGGTGTAGTCCAGCTATTTGGGACACTAGGGAATAGAAACTCGACAAAAGTTATATTACTTATACCATTGAAGTCTATAACACTAGAGTCTACTAGTTTTCCTTAAGTTCAATCAGAAGATTCTTGTAGGTTTTATCAGTATTATTTACGACTCGATGAATCATATGAGTATCGTGATATTTCCAGGATCCCTGCAGAGGTTGACCAACTTCTGATGTTCCATCATCGTATTCTACGGTTAATCCTCCGCCTTCTAAGACTATTGTTAAGTAATCTCTCTTATGCATATGCCACTCGCTCTTTTCACCAGGGTCAACTATCAGATTCCAAATTTTAACTTTCTCGTTTTCAAATATTACATTCGTGGCAATCTCGCCAAGTGGAGCATTTCCTCTAGGCATGTATTTACCTCCGTATTACTAAGACAAAGGTTTAAAGTCACAGATGTCTACTACTATTCTATAAGCTCAACAATGGAGTTACTGTACAGATCTCTTCCTATGTTCGTTACCCGATGGATGGAATTCTTCTGACCCATTACCACTTGACCCAATACATATTCCTTTTCTTGTTCACTGCCATCCTGACGTTCTACTAGCAGAATACCAGATCTTGTAACCGTAAATAAATATTCGTTGGTATGCTGGTGCCAGGAACTGGACTGACCAGGCGCTAATACAAGGTCCCACACCCTAACCAAGTTATTTTCGAATTGCATTTTGGTCCCTATATCACCCAATTTAAAGTTCAAGGAAACCTCCTAGATAACAGTATTAGAAATATATTTCTCTTGAATTATACGTTATAACTTATCAATGTTCACCTGTTAAACTGTGTTATACCCATATATTCACATAACAAGGCCATACTGATAGAATGGAGTTCATAGGGAAGCCTGTACGGGAGTAGCTGCTAATGATTCCTTGCTTTGATGCAATAAAGTTAATAGAGAATCTTCGAGACGATTCTCTGGTAGTTTCAACTTGCACACCCAGTCAATATTGGCAAGACGTATCATCACGAGAAGATCTCGATATTTCTCTGCCTGGCACAATGGGGAAAGCATCTTCACTCGCATTGGGTTTAGCATTAGCAGTGCCAGCCAAGAAAATTATTGTGTTGGACGGAGATGGAAGTATACTGATGAATTTAGGCAGTTTGATAACAGTGTCTGGGGCTCATTCTGAAAATTTAATTCATTTTGTTTTTGAAGACAGAGAATATTTCACCACGGGTAGCCAACCCATACCGGGAGCCGGAATATCTAATATTTCTGGAATAGGAGATTCTTCGGGTTATAAGTTAACCAAAAAATATGAGGACATAGAAATTTTTAAGAACGATTTGCCAGAAATATTAGGGGCGACCGGACCTGTTCTAATCACTTTATTAGTAAACCATCCCGATAAGGTACCTCCCTTTAAAATAAATTCTAAAAAAACATTATTAGATATGAAAGATACGCTAACTACTCAATAATAACTAAAATATTGAGTTATACTAATAAATTCGAGGTGTAAGAGATGTCCGATGACAGACAATCAGGGAAGATACAGACGGTATTGGGTCTTATAGAACCAGATGAACTGGGCGTTACCCTTACTCATGAACATTTGTTGATCGATTTAACTGAGGTCTCTGATTGGGGCCTCTCTGAGTCTGCCAGTAGTAAGGAATTTTATGAAGGACCCGTTGGCCTAGATACTATAGGCCGTATAAGACATTACGGCTACCCAAATTATGATAATTACAGGCTTCTTAGTGTCGATACCGCAATCGAGGAAGCGATGCTCTATAAAGAGTACGGTGGTGATTCTTTAGTTGACGCGACAAGTATAGGAATAGCAAGAGATCCCATCGGTTTGGCCAGAATATCAAGAGCCAGTGGTGTTAACGTCATAATGGGCGCTTCTCATTATGTGGCACCTTCACATCCGGACAACATGGATGACATATCAGAGGATGAAATCACCGATCGTATTGTTAAGGATATAACAGAAGGAGTTGACGGTACGACGATAAAATCTGGAGTGATTGGTGAAGTTGGTTGTTCATGGCCCCTTACAGATAATGAAAGGAAAGTATTGCGTGCGTCAGCACGAGCACAGAGGTTAACCGGGGCTCCCATTCTTATTCATCCAGGTCGGGATGAAACCTCACCTCTTGAAATCATAGCAGTGCTTAAGGAAGGTGGAGCTGATCTTTCTCGTACAATAATGGGTCACCTGGACCGGACAGTCTTCCTTAAAGAAACCTTAACTAAAATTGCCGAAAGTGGCTGCTATATGGAATGGGATCTTTTTGGCTGGGAACAATCTTTCTACGGCCCAAATATCGATGTAGACATGCCATCTGATGCTAAAAGAATTAGTGATATTGCTTGGTTAATCTCAGAGGGTTACGGTAAGAAAGTAGTTATAGCCCACGATATTTGTGCAAAGAACAGGTTAGAATCCTATGGCGGGCATGGTTATTCGTACATACTTGGTTTCGTGGTTCCGAGAATGCGAACTCGTGGATACGATGAAGCCGACATACAAAACATATTAGTTAGTAATACTCGTGATATCCTAACCTTTCGCTAACGGGATGGGACAAGTAAAATCTAAGTGGAATTCCTTTTCCAATATTTCACATCCTCCTAGCCAGTTTTGGATCCAAGGCATCTCGTAGTCCATCTCCAGCTAAGTTGATACCCAATATAGCTAGAGTCAGAGCTATGCCTGGAAAAGTAATCATCCATACCGCAATTTCTATATAACTGCGTCCCTGGGCAATCATGTTGCCCCAGCTAGCATTTTCCGGTGAGGTCCCAGCGCCAAGAAAACTCAATCCGGCCTCTATAAGGATTGCTGTAGCACAAATATATGTTCCTTGAACAATAAGAGGAGCTATCGTGTTAGGGAAAATATGTAAAGCCATTACTCTAACAGGACTCGCTCCGATACATCGAGCAGCTTCCACAAAAGTTTGCTCTCGCAGACTCAGAGTTGATGCTCTAATAAGACGAGCCAATATTGGTGTCTCAACTAAGACAAGTGAAATAATAACATTCTGAACGCTAGCTCCTATGGCGGCTACCAGAGCGATCGCTAAAAGTAAAGTCGGGATCGCCATCAATCCATCCATAATTCTCATAAGTATGGCGTCTATCTTTCTAAAATATCCGACTATAATTCCTATCATAGTACCAAATATCATGGCTATTACCGCAACTGAAAATCCCACCAGTAAGGATATTCTTGTTCCGTAAACGGTGCGGGTGAAGACATCTCGTCCTAATGTATCGGTACCGAACCATTGTTCGGCATTCGGAGGTTGAAGGCGATTTATAGGTTTGACTTCCTTAGGGCCTACTGGCGTTATAAGTGGTGCAGCTAAAGCTATTATTACAAATAATATGACTACGAATATACCTGCTCCCATCACAGGATTTTTAGAGAGAGCTTTCCTTATACCATATACCCGTCTCCGGAAAGAGGTGGTTCGAGAAGTGACATCACTTATTTCTGAGTCTTTAATACTCTTCAATGACTAATCCTAATATCAAAGCAGCTCCAAACAAAAGTCTGTTTCTGAATCACCAAACATAGAAGGTTCGATTACAAGTAAAATCAATGTTAGCAATGGGTATTCCTACATGCTTGGTTTTAGTGGTCACTGGAATGCGAATTGGTGGATAAAACGAATATGTCATACGGATTATCTTACTCAATAATACTCATGATATTCGCTAGGTAATGGAAGACAATTTATTTAACGTGAAGAATTACACCTTTGCGTAATAGTGTCACATTCTTCTAGCTAGTTTAGGATCTAAGGCATCTCTTAGTCCATCTCCCGCTAAGTTGATGCCCAATATAGCTAGCGTTAGGGCTATGCCAGGGAAAGTAATCATCCATACCGCAATTTCTATATAACTACGTCCTTCGGACATCATGTTACCCCAGCTCGCATTTTCTGGAGGGGTGCCAGCTCCAAGAAAACTTAGTCCAGCTTCTATAAGAATGGCTGTTGCACAGATAAATGTACCCTGAACTATCAAAGGAGCTATCGTGTTAGGAAAAATATGTAAAGCCATTACCCTAATAGAACTCGCTCCTATACCTCTCGCAGCTTCAACAAATGTTTGCTCTCTGAGGCTAAGGGTTGATGCCCTGATGAGGCGAGACATTCTTGGCGTATCTACTACAAC
>CAYSLK010000099.1:0-4584 GCA_964431885.1 uncultured Dehalococcoidia bacterium
GACACGAACACAAGAGACTCTATGATAGATTGAATATAGCACGCGGATTATATCACGGGGGCTAACCATTAGCGAACAACTTGATCCTGTTTAGCTATGTAAAACGACTTGATTCAATGTCAGTATTCGGTGTAAGTTAAGTGAGTAACATACAAAGAGGAGATTTGAACATGAATCCAACAATTACCTCTATTCAATTGTGCGTCGGCCATAGAGATCCAATGAAAAAGGTGACCAATGCTCAAGTAAAGGAGCGTTTTGGTATTGAAGGTGATCGACACGCAACTTCAACCGGTGTTAGACAAGCACGACAGGTATTACTAATGGATCAAAAAACTCTCACTAGTTTTGGATTGATTCCTGGCCAAATTCGCGAAAACATCACGACTGACGGTATAGAATTACATTCACTAGCCGAAGGGCAACACATTATACTGGGGTCAGATGTGGTACTCAGGATAACAGGCCATTGTGCACCATGCGCTCGTATGGATGAAATTAGTCCTGGACTGCAAGAACGACTGGAAAAGCAACGGGGCATGTTAGCTACTGTAATCCAAGGGGGAACGATAAGGATTGGAGATGAGATTAATTTAGTAGATTCTACCGAAGATGGTTTTACTTGCAGTCTGACTTAGACTGCAAGATGAAAATTTTATATCGCTAGGGTTTATCAGAAGGATTCCTCCTTCGTTGGGCTCAGCATATATTTAACCTATCCACGCCGATAACGATCCGCCAGCCGTTTGGGTATACGTACTGGTTTGCCCGTAGCAATATTAACGAAGGCTCCAACCTGCTTAGCACTGCTGGCTATACGTTCTCCAACCCTGAACTCAGCTACGACGGTCCACCTCACGGAAGTCATATCCTGAATCCACATAACTCCTCTTGGTTGGTCTAATATTCTTATTGGGGATTTATAACTTATTTTGGTGTCTAATATGACCGGTGCTATGCCATCATATAGTTGCTTATTTAGAGGAAGTAAAGTTTTAAGTAATTCCAATCGTAGGTCTTCCAGCCAACGAATGTAAACAATATTGCTTACTACTCCCCCATAGTCAATATCGTACGATTTTACATCTATCTTTAATTCTGTTTTAGGTTTGGAGCTCATAAAGAATGCTAATACGTAGCTCTCCCACCACTTATATCAAAAACAGCACCTGTGCTGAAACTGCATTCGGATGAACTTAACCACCCTACTAAAGCTGCTATCTCGTCTATTTCACCGGTACGTCCCATTGGAATTTTATCAATCATGTACTGTACCTGGCTTGAGGAAAATTCATCCAGAATCCTGGTTTGAACAACAGCAGGAGTAATACAATTAACTCGAATTCCCGTTCGCGATAACTCCTTGCCAACTGATTTGGTTAATGCGATAACCGCCGATTTTGTAGCGGAATAAGATACCATTTTAGGATTGCCTTCTTTCCCTGCAACAGAGGCTATATTGATAATCCGACCATAGTCTTTTTCAATCATATAGGGAATCACTTTATTGCAAAATATATAGACTCCTCTCAAATTCACTCGATATACTCTATCTAGTTCATCGACATCTAATTCCCATATATTGCCATTCTTTCCTCCGATACCGGCATTGTTAACTAAAATGTCGATTCGATCCCACAATCTAATCGCCTCATTCACAGCAGAATCTGCGATTGCTGGATCGCCTACATCACCCAACACCAGATGGACATCTATGTTTCGCGATTTGAGTTCACTAACGGTTTGTTTTGCCTGGTCTTCATCTACATCAACCATTAGAATTCTAGCCCCCTCCCTGCCAAGACGTTTGGCGATACCATATCCTATGCCGGTTGCTGCTCCAGTAATTATTGCTACTTGATTTTCAAAACGACTCATTTAAAACACCGTACCACCAACATTTTATAAAACTGAGGAGATAATATATTGAAAGTTAGTATTCAAACCTCGCCTTCCTCCCGTAGATCTTTCAATGACTGAGAAAAAGCCTCTATGGTATGATCTATCACCTTGGTATCATGAGCTGATGATACCAAGAATCCTCTACCACATGCAAAAAGATTGTTACCTCTCTCATACCAAGAGATAGAACTTGAAAACTTTTGTGCATATCTCTCCTCTAAGGACGTCATATTAGTCAAACCTTCCCTCTCACTCATATTCTGCTGATCTACATAATTACAGGTTTAAGGCCAATTTAGACCTATTATATTCCTAAGTTATAAAGAGTCAACAATCACGTTAGCTTATTTGCACAGGAACATTAAAGACAGACTTTACGGATGTTAATGAAGTGGACAAACCCATACAGCAGTCTTCTGATGCCACTTAAGTTGATTGAATTGAACGACATTTCCATCCTCGCTAGACACCACCTCTGTTGAAACAGCACTTTCTGAAATAGCGTACGCGCCCGAAAGTACCAAGAAGAAAGTGATCACCGCTAAGGATATAGGAAATATTATAGGGATATGCTTCATACGATATATTCCAAGAATGCTATCACTTCACTTTTAAGCCTTCGGTTCAGGATAATGTCCGCTATGTCGTAACTCTCTTTCCTGACAGCGGATTCATAACCAGCTTTTATCGTGCTCCTCTGATTACGTACATAAATACCGATGTCACAGTGGTTTAAAAACAGAATTTACGACGACGGTTACTCTTGGTTAAAAATGGTCTCGTTAAAGAGGGATTCTAACATCACTCCAGGTACTTCTCTGCTATAATAATCCTGCAACCTGACTATGTCGTCTTCCCCCAAATAACTGCCTGATTGCACTTCTATTATTTCTAATGGGATAGTACCAGGGTTTTCTAAGCGATGTTTTGTACCAACGGGGACGTATGTTGATTCATGCTCAGTTAACAAGAATTCTTCATCTCCGCGAGTCACTTTCGCTGTTCCTTTAACTACTACCCAATGTTCTGCCCTATGATGATGCAATTGTAACGAAAGGCCTCCACCAGGTTTGACTTCCAGTCTCTTAACTTGGAATCTCTCTCCAATAACGACAGTTTCGTAACTACCCCATGGGCGGTGAACTTTCCTATGATTTATCTGTTCTTCTCTAGCGTCCTGTTTCAATCTACCCACCAAACCCTTAAGCCCTTCAAGTCGGTCTTTATCAGCAACAAGGATTGCATCAGCCGTTTCAACTACAATCATATTCTCTAATCCTACTGCAGCTAACATCCTCCCTTGTGATATCAATAATGAACTCTTTGTGTCTTCTATGTAAACGTCACCTTTAAGGACATTCCCATCAGGAGTCTTAATACTCTTATCCCAGTATTCATTCCAAGAGCCAACATCTGACCATCCAATATCAATGGGAATAACTACCCGTTCCGCATTACCCGTTTTATCCCGATTAGACGCAACCAATGGGCTGTTTTCCATCACTGCGTAATCTATAGAATCGCTTGGACACTCCTCGAAAATCTGTCCGTTAGGACGGAGAAAATCGCCATCTTTCTTCCCATTAGAATATGCAGCCCTACAAATTTCCGATATTTCTGGGCGATTCTCACTCAATTCACGCAGCCAAATTGAAGCCTTCATAACAAATATTCCGCTATTCCAGAGATAACGTCCGGTTTCGATCATTTCTTTGGCGAGTTGTTCCTCGGGCTTCTCAGTAAACGAATTTAGCTGAAAAGCATTAATTTCTCGTAAGGCATGATCTCTAGGATTCTTTCTACGGACAAGCATATTATTGTATGTTTGTCCTTTCTCTAGGTAACCATAGGCAGTTTTAGGTGTAGTAGGGCTAATCCCAAAGGTTACTATACAACCCTTAGATGCCAAAACTTCAGCAAGCTGCAAAGAGTTTTGAAAATCAGGAATATTTTCAATATTGTGATCAGCAGGCATAACGAGCATAACCGGATCATCGGAATTACAATGCTGGCACTCTTGAACTAAATGTAGTGCCCCCAAAGTAAGAGCCGGAGCTGTATTTCTGGAAACGGATTCTAATATGATGGGTGAGGGTGATATTCCAAGTTGACGTAAATGTTCAGCCACCAAAAATCTATGCTCTTCATTACAGATAACGACGGGAGAAGCCACATCCTTAAGCCCATGTGTTCTGGCAATAGTTTCCTGCAACATAGAACGGCTACTGATAATCTGTAAGAATTGCTTTGGATACTGTTCCCTTGAAAACGGCCACAATCGAGTACCAGAGCCGCCCGCTAGAATCACAGGATGTAAACCCATATTCATCCCTCACAAATTAACTACACAAGCATTATTTGTTGAATTTGCCTTATTCGTGCAACCAATTATAAGTCAGTGCACAGTCATGTCAATTATACACCCTTTACAAACGCATTGAGTTAGCTATCCCTTTTTTGTTAAATAATCAGCTTTGAAGTTTCGGTTCGAGGAATCGTTTTCTTTAAAACGACGGAATTCATCCATATTACATCTTTGCAATCGGACTGGACTTAGGTAAACTGTAATGAACATCAATGTTACAGCGAGGGTTTTCAGTAAGTATGGTTCTAACAAATAAGTTGCTGTGGTCCTATCTTTTGATACTACTGTTAATCATTTTAGGCAGCTCAGCTAGTTCC
>CAYSLK010000100.1:0-2778 GCA_964431885.1 uncultured Dehalococcoidia bacterium
TTTCATATCATATCTATCAACAATTAATTTTGGTAATCGGATATAAATATGGTTTCGAATTTTTTTAATTTGTACACGAATAAGTTTCATTTTATATGATTTTACTAATTATAATATAAATACTTTGTTAAATACTCGAAAAATTACAATGAAATAGTATCAATTATCGAATATCTTATTTTACGTAAATTTGATCTATCTTGAGAATTATCCAATTATTCTTTTATCAGATATTAATAATTCAATTTTTTACCATAAATATTTTGTTTTAAGTTTTGTTGTCGGATAATTTTATATATTTAATCATTTAACTTGAGGTAATAATGGCAAAACGTATTCAATTTGGAAATAATTATATAGATATACCTGAACTACCTAATCACATTGGGTTAATAATTGGTGGTCTATTATTATTTTTTGTGTCATTTTCTGCATTTTACACAGTAGATGCTAATGAAAATGGAGTTGTTCTTATTCTCGGAAAATATTCTAGGACTACTGGACCTGGTTTTCATCTTAAGCTTCCATTTGGAATAGAGCGAGTTTATAAAGTAAAAGTAGATTTTCAATATAAACAGGAATTTGGTTTTAGAACAAATGTTCCCGGTAGGAGAACTCAATATTCCAGTAGTAATTATGGGAATGAGTCTTGGATGTTAACAGGTGATTTAAACATTGCAGCAGTGGAATGGATCGTGCAGTACAAAATAAAAGATCCAAAGGATTATTTATTTAATGTTAGGGAAGTTGAAAATACGATAAGAGACGTAGCTGAAGCCACAATGCGATTAATGGTAGGTGATAGATCGTTCCAAGAAGCTACAAAATCCCGAAGAAAAAAAATAGCAGAAGATGCTCGCGAACATATGCAGAAAATTTTAGATAAATATAATACTGGAATATCTCTTGGATTGATTCAATTGCAGGATGTGTTACCACCTGAACCCGTAGCAGACTCATTTAATGAAGTAAATCGAGCAAAACAAGAGCAAGAGGCCTCAATTAATGAAGCACGTCAGGCCTACAATAAGGAAGTATATAGAGTAGAAGGTGAAGCACAAAGAATGATTAATGAAGCAGAAGGATATGCTATTGAAAGAATTAATACTTCAAAAGGAGATGTCAAATTATTTAGTTCGGTCTTGAAAGAATATAAAAAAGCGCCTAATATAACAAAAGATCGACTATATTTAGAAAATATGGAAAAAGTATTAAGTAAAATTCCAAATAAGATAATTATTGATCCTAATTTAGATAATTTACTTCCATTATTAAACTTAAATAAAGGGGGGACAAACAAATGAAAAAAATTGTAATTATTTTATTTTTCCCATTATTATTAATTATTTCTATGTCAATATTTATTTTAAATGAAGCTGAACAAGCAATCATAATACAGTTTGGTAAACCTATTGGTGTACCAAAAACTTCTGCTGGATTACATTTTAAATTACCTCTCATTCAACAAGTATATCGTTTTGATAAGAGATTGTTGCAATGGGATGGTGATGCAGATGAAATGCTAACTAAAGATAATAAATATATTTGGATTGATGCATTTGCAAGATGGAAAATTTCGAATCCATTGAAGTTCTATAAAGCAGCTAAATCTGAAATACTTGCTCAATCTTTACTTGATGATATTATTGATGGTGGAGTAAGAGATGAAATCTCAAACAGGACGATGGGAGAAATAATTCGATACTCTGATAGACAAATGGAATATGGAGAAGAAGAGATAGATAATTTAAGTGATGATCAATATGAGCAGATTGAAAAAGATGTTATTGGTGCCAGATTAGAAATAATTACTACAATTTTATCAAGTGTATCAGATAAACTAAGTGAACTTGACATGGGTATTGATATTATTGATATTCAATTAAAACGAATTAATTATAATAAAGAAGTCCGGGAAAAATTATTTCATAGAATGATCTCAGATCAAAATAGGATAGCAGAAAAATACCGAGCACAGGGTCAAGGTAAAAAACAAGAAATACTTGGATCCCAAATACAAAAGAAAAAAGAAATATTATCTAATGCCTATCTTACATCTCAAAAGGTTAGAGGAGAAGCTGATGCTGAAGCAACAAAAATATATGCTGAAACGTATGGAAAATCAACTGAGTTTTATAACTTTTTGAAGGCACTAGAAACATATGAAAATACCGTGGATTCTACTACTACACTCATTCTATCTACAGATAATCCCTATTTGAAATACCTAAATAAGTTTAAATAATCTAATAATTTAATAAACACCCTTGTTTATATACTTCAGGAAATCCAAAGGGAAAAGATGTCTTTAATATCAATAATATAGTTGATAACACGCACAACATGTATTAATAGATAATCATTAACATTTTGTGTACCTATTTGGTTTTTTATATAACTTTATAATAATTTTAATTAACAAAGGAGATAAAATGAATACTTGTTTCCCAAAAATGGTTCTATTTTTTACAATATTCATAATTGGATTAAATGGTGATGAATATTGTTCACGGGAATCTATCCACTGCTTTCCTGAGGATGAAAATAACGATGGTATACCTGACCTGACATTACAGGAACTCATTGATGATGAATCTGTAGTTGTTGGTGATACTATTATTGTTTTTCCTGGTGATTATTTTGTAAATCTTGAAATCACAAAAAAATTAACCCTTGCAAGCAAATTTTTATTTCCAGATGAAGCTCATTTAGAGGATCCTGAATTTTATATTGAAAGAACAGTACTAGATGGTAGTCAAATTGAAAGAGGTTACGGAC
>CAYSLK010000101.1:0-4400 GCA_964431885.1 uncultured Dehalococcoidia bacterium
TCTCTGTCACCCTCTAGTTGTGTATTATCGACACTTCCCACCATAAGGGAGGCATCAGTCGGATTAGGATTAGTAGCAACATAATATCCTATACCAATAGCTTCCTGCTCAGAAAAAACGATTCTGGAAATTGGAACTCGCGAAAGTTTCCCATCATATTTTGTCCTCAAATTATATCTACAGCGCGGACACAAGTCTCCCTCAATATGAATACCATAATCACTAGCAAATCTTTGGCGTATTGTTTCAGGAATCAAATGAAGAGGCTCTTCTTGCATAGGACAGCCCTTGATGGCATAAACCACCCCAGATTCTGTACGTGTGTATTGTTCCAGGGCCTGCTTAATCAAAGCTACAATCGATGATTTACCACTAGCGGGGGGACCAACGAGAAGTAAAACACGTTTGCGTATTTCCAATCTTCTGGACGAAGAAGAGAAATATTTGACAATTCTGCCAAGGGTATCTGTCATCCCAAAAATCGTGCCTTCAAACAAGCCATAGGACGGGCTGCCGTCTTTTAACTCCGATACTCCATTCGCCATAATCGCATCATACACAAGTTTATGGGAAAGTCTCGATATGAAAGGATCTTTAATCACCATTGAAAGATAATCCGAAAATGTACCACTCCATTCGAGTCGGCTCACTTCTTCTTCAGATTCAGCAAGCAGTTGTTCTACGTTGCTATCAATCGACATTTTTATGCCTCATCTAAATATTAGTGATAACTGGAAATCCGAACAGTTACAGCCTAAACTAATACCTGGTTCCTGCGTGAAACTATACTCTACGATATAGCTGTCGCTGCAACTACGAATCCTATAGCTGCTATGAAAGGTGAAAATCCTAGGAAAGCGCCAGCTGTAACTATTCTAAGAACTCTGAATGGGACTGCTAGGTAAAAAAATAATACTGCTCCTGATATTGTTAGAAGAGAGCCTACAACGGTCAAGCTCAACCACACTCCTATATCGTAATATCTCGGCCCAACAGACGCAAAGTAAGAAAGTCCTACTGCAGTAACTGCAATTAAAGGAATCGCATAAAATCCAATTGCACGATCGTCTAGTTCCCATATACCATGCGCGGCTACAGCCAAAGCGTAAACAGCCCATGCGATCACAATTGACTTCATAACGGTAATTTGACCAAGTTTACTTAATTCCGTGCCCTCTGTACCTATCAGTTGTGGTGTGAAAGTTAACGACACGACCATTCCCACTGCACAAGCCCCGACAATGGTACCCATCATCCTTCCATCAGTATACAATCCCAAAAGATACCATGCGTGGGAAAACAATGCGGAAGCCACTAGTATAAAAAATATTCCTTCCATTACATATCTCCTCAGATAGTTATCTGTTATTCATGCCGATTTCGAATCAACTAACAACCTATTAATATAACTTACCGTATACTTCTATCTACAGATCGTTAATTTGTCGTAGGACGTTGTCCGGCACAGTTAACTCCAAAGCTTCGACATTGCTACGTAACTGATCAGGTCTACTTGATCCAACTATAACCGACGTGATGACAGACTTCGATAAAATTGCGGCGATCACTAACTGGGTAATCTGACATCCTAGTTCAAGGGACAGTTCCTCTAATTTCTCTACCATATCAAAATTCCTGTCATTCCAATAGGTGTTTCTAGCCCTTTGCGCATGATGAAATCCCATGTGGGTTTGAGAGGATGGTTCTTCATTACGGTCGTACTTTCCTGTCAGCACCCCTCCCATTAAAAGCTGATAGGGTAATATTCCAACTTCCTGATCTTCACATAATGGGAAAAGTTCTTCTTCTATTTCACGTCTAGCAAAATTATACTCGGGTTGTACTGTTTCAAAACGAACGTATCCATTCTTATCACTAACCCAAAGGGATTTACATAATTGCCAGGCTGAAAAATTAGAACAGCCTATATATCTGATCTTACCCGCTCTCACAAGGTCATCAAGAGTACGAAGTGACTCTTCCAAAGGAGTCTCCGGATCCCAATAGTGGACTTGAAGTAAATCTATGTAATCAGTATCAAGACGACGAAGGCTTGCCTCCACAGAATCTATCAGATGCTTCCTAGAAAGACCTCTATCATTGGGGCCCGGCCCGGTAGGTGCAAAACATTTCGTAGCTACAATGAAATCGTTGCGTTTTGTTTTGACTGCTTTTCCTACAACATGCTCTGATAGCCCTCCATTGTACATATCTGCAGTGTCAATAAAATTTACGCCTTGTTCATATGCTGCATCTATCACAGCTAGTGCCTGAGAATCGTCTACATAACCGGCGCCAAACATATTTGTCCCCACACAAAGTTTTGACACTTTAAGTCCTGTACGTCCCAATCTTACATACTGCATACACACATCCTTAACCCAATGAGTCTATTTAAACAAAATTCCTGGGCTTTCTATAATTTGTCGAAATCTTCTCAAGAAATTTGCGGCTATAGCGCCATCTATCACCTGATGGTCTACCGTTAAACTAAAGGTCATCATCTCACAAATTACTATTTCGCCCTTCTTTACCACAGGTTTCTCAATACTTCTTCCCACACCCAAAATGCCACTTTGGCCAGCATTTAAAATAGGCGTAAACCCATCAACCATGCCAAGTACGCTAATGGTAAAAGTTCCACCTTTAACGTCATCGGGTGCCAATTCACCCTGTCTAGCTTTCTTGACAAGTTCATCTGTTGCTTCACAAAGATTGAACATGTCTTTTTCTTCAACATTTTTAACAACGGGCACTATCAACCCATCTGACAGAGCAACGGCTACTCCAATATTTATATCTTTGAAATATAAGATGTTGTCGTTTACGAGCATACTATTAAGTTTAGGTACTCGCTGTAATGCTTCTGCACAAGCCTTAATTAAAACGTGTGTGATAGATATAGTACGTCCGCTAGTTTCAGTTGCCTGTTTTTTAAGTTTTTGTACTTTACCTATATCCAATTCAATGTTAAATGACAGCTGAGCGCTATTTGACAGGCTATTCTTCATGTGGCTAGCTATGGATTTCCGCATACCTTTCAAAGCCACCATCTCAATCGGCTCAGGAATTCCACTAGGAATTTTCTGATCTTCTTGCTGAGTTTCCTGCTGTTTATCAGCAAAGGATCTCACATCTGACTCAACAACCCTACCTCGCGGCCCAGTCGCCGTAACTTGATTTATATCTATATTTAATGCTATCGCCAATTTCCTTGCACCTGGCGTTGAGGGTATTATGTCCGAAATTGTTCTCGATTTACTCTGTCTTGGAGTGGACGATAATACTCTTCCAGTTACTTGATTAGCAACTCTTTCTTGGCTTTCATCAGGGATTCCTTCATCAGCATCAAGTAGATATCCAATCAATTCATCAACCGGTACAAGATCACCCTCGGAAACTATGGGATGAAATATCCCACTGTCAGTCGCCTCCAGATCGTAATTCAACTTTTCCGTTTCAATTTCGGCGATAACTTGCCCTCGATCAACCTGTTCTCCAGGAGATTTAAAAAGTTTAGCTATCATTCCTTCCGTCATGAAATCTCCCAGTCTGGGCATTACAATCCGTACTGGCATTTTTATCTCCTGCTATTCAAGTACTTCCAATGAGGCTGCGACTACCTGGTCTTTATTTGGCAAATACAAAGCCTCCAATGGTTTACTGTAGGGTACTAATGTGTGGGGAGGATTTATTCGCTTAGGAGGAGCATCAAGATAATCAAAAGCTTCTTCCGCAACCAATGCAGATATATCGCTTGCGATACTGCACCTTGGATAGTCCTCATCTACTATAACAATTTTCCTGGTTTTTTTTACAGACTTTAAAATAGATGCATTATCCATGGGAGAGAGACTTAAAAGATCAATCACTTCCGCATCATATCCCAAGGATTCAAGTTCCCGAGAGGCTTGCAGACATATTTGGGTCGTATATCCAATTCCTACCAAGGTTATATCTGATCCTTCTCTCGCGACGCTAGCCTTACCTATCTGGACTTCATAAGGGTCTTCGGGAACCTCCAATTCCGGCCTGATTCCCATAAGTAATCTGTGATTGAAAACGATGACAGGATCGTTGTCTCTAATAGCAGCTATCATAAGGCCTTTGGCATTATAAGGGTTAGATGGGCAGACACATTTCAATCCAGGGAAATGTGTGAATATTGAATATAAGGTTTCAGAATGCTGAGCTGCTGAATTCGTCCCGGCTCCGATTCCTGTCATGATGGTCAATGGAATATTTACCTTGCCACCAAACATGTAGTGCATTTTTGCGGCGTTGTTTGTTATCTGGTCGGCACACACGCCGTAAAACCCTACGTACATCAAATCAATCACTGGCCTGAGGCCACATGCAGCTGCACCAACTCCAGAACCTACGAATACCGCTTCCGATAT
>CAYSLK010000102.1:0-47402 GCA_964431885.1 uncultured Dehalococcoidia bacterium
GATATCAGTCGGCCAGAGGCCTGCTTTAACTAGCTTGTGTGTAGTCGCTGGACCACAATCAATCATGATCTGTTCTCCACCCGGTAACTCGATAGCAAATGAGGAACCGAATCTGGTGGGGGTTGGAGTGGGGGTACCTGCACCTAAAACGTGAACTCGAGTCATTTGCATTGATCTCCTTACTAGAATTAGCTTTTGGATTAAGAGTTTAGCAGGTTGGAGGTGAATCGGGCTAGAGGGATTATTATATGGCACTGGTATAATATGAGCAGTTCAGAAATGAACCCGTTTGTGAGCTGTTAAGTAGCTTATTAGAGAATCTTCCTCAATTTAGGATGATCCTCCAGTCAACGAGGTATTAGATGATGACTTCAGAAAGGGTTTCATCGGTTATCAAAGATACTCCATTAAGGGGCTGGTTGGTTATTCTTCTTTTTCGTTTGCAGGAAAGTAGCATTGTTCTCAATTCATTTACCTTGGGCCTATTCTTGCCATTTATTACCGTAGACTTAAAGTTGTCATCGTTAGAGGCAGGCTTGTTACAGGGAATATGGTGGATTACATCAGCTACGTTAATGCTGCCATTTGGAACTTGGTTCTCACGGTTTAGACCGGTGCCACTAGTAACAATTTCTCTCATCTTATTAGTTCCGTTCATATTTTTCCAAGGGCTGGCAGGAAGTTTCCTCGCACTTTTTACTATACGGTTTTTTCTGGTTCTTTTTAGAACTTTTACGGCGCCTGCTCAATCTATGATTCTTCAGCAGTGGGCTGCCAGAAAACATTATGCGTTGATAAATTCTTTTGGTCTAGCTCAACATAGTATTCTCTTGGCGATTGTGGTTAGTTTCAGTGCCATGGCAATAACTTTTATAGGAAGCTGGCAAACAACCTACTTTTTGATAGGATTATTTTTACTTCTCCAGTTAGTTATCTGGATGATCGTGTCCAAGGAAAGACATGCGCCTGTTAAAGATCTTCAAAGAGCACTGGCGGCGCAAACAGGTACGCCTTTAAAAGCCATTCGCGTTTATCCGCAGGCGTGGCTTTTAGGTATTACGATGTTTGGTCTTGGTGCTACTTGGACTGCTGTTGTTACCTTTCTACCTACCTTCATATTGGAAGAACGGCAGATTCCCTTGACTCTGAGTGGGCCTATATTAGGGTTTCTATATTATGCTCTTATTCCCAGCGCACTTGTTGGAGGAGTATTCGCTGGAAAAGTGAAAAACCGGAAACTCCTTTTGTGGCTGCCTGCTTTATTAAATATGCTTTTCGGTATTGGGTTGGCTATAATTCCTAATCAGATATTGATCATAAGTTTTATTGCTGGTATTGGTATGGTGTGGATGGCGTCTCCTGCAATTCAGGTTCTTCCCTTTGAATTCTCTGGCATTACCCCTAGAGAGGTTTCTGTGGTAAATTCATTAGTTCGGACCTGTATGGGTCTAGGATTTGCGGCTGGTCCTGTCGTAACAGGTCTGGTCGCAGAGATAAGTGGGTCCTTACAGATGGGGTTGATTGTGATGTCTTTAATGACAGGTATAGGGGTTGTATCTGGACTTCTATATCCAAATAGTGATAGTCATATAAACTCAAACACGGCAAAGTAAACTGTTATATGGCAACTTCACAATTTTGACCACTTAGTAATGATCCCGTTTGTGATCGTATTAACATAGCTGCACCTAACAAAACATAGGCTTTATGATTCTTCCGGTGGAACTAAATTAGCTAAACTAATTGTAGGACATAATGCGTGCTGCGTTCTCGGTTGGTAGAATCAGAACATTGCTTCCCGAGGATTTGGCTATTTGATCGGCTAGACGCTGGCATTGTATTCTAGAGAGATTATATGACAAAGCGTCTGGATCAACCCATGTGAGCATATTGATTCTAAAACCCAAAGCCTGTTCAAAGTATTGTCTTGCCTCCGGTTCCTTACCCGATGAAAGCATGTAGACTGTTTTGATTTCGCTCTCAGGCTGTGGGATTTTAGAGAAATCAGAGGTGCGTTTATCCCTCTTATAAATAAACCAATGATAGGGGAGAATTGCTGAAACGACCAAAGATATTGCAATGGGATATTTTGCGTCTGTCAAGGTGTCTGCTGAAAAGCCTGTACCAAACAGATCTCGCAAAATTAAAAACAATAAAGTGCCCGAAGATAAAATCAATGCCAATATGCCGATTGATAATAACCCGAAAACATAAATGCGCCGAGTTAGGGACTGCCTTTCTGTGATCCCAATAGTTCTGCCCCGCCGCTCGACCACTCTCCAGTTATGCAACCACAGCGGTACTCCTATTATCCCTAAAGCTATGCTTTGGGTCAGAGATTTTGACCACGGGTCATGACCAGCAATAAATGGTACCGATTGGTCGGATATTAAAGTAATTATTATCTGGATTAATAGAATTATACTGAAAATCGATGTTATTAATCCGATAAACGATAGGCTGTAATAGTAGGTGCTACGGATTGGAATATGCATCTTAACGAGTATTTGTTTATGATACATCCATAAACAAATACTTATTGTTATTATCGACAGGTGCTCAGGTATAAAAAAGAAGTATGCATTGCCAGTCTGGTATGTATGAGTGCCAATCACCCATATTATAATTTTGTAGCTCACGTATACGAGCGAAGCCATCATGATTATAGGGCCGATAAAGCCCGTCGTCATGTAAAGGTAAATGATCCTTAGTTTAGAATTTACTAATTCACGTGACATGTAAATCCAGTGCAAAAACCATACACTAGATCCAACGATAGTTAGGGATAAGGCTGATTTCATTTGCGAGCCCAATATACCAGCATTGAGAGGTCCCTTTAACATCACTTGAGTTCCGAGGAGAGGATCATATAATTCCAGCATAATTAATCTCAGGATTTGAAAAAGCCCGACGAAGATCATGAATAGGGTTACAAATGATGTGATGTAGACGTAAAGGTGGCGAATGTCTAATTTCTCTAACGTAAGAGCTGCTTCTTGTTCACTAGTTCTCCAATGGTAAATCCAAACGATTGACCATATTAGTATCGAACTCCATGCATAGCCACTAAAGTCCTCTATCCTAAATATCCATTCTAAAATCTTTAAACCAGAGGCCATCAAAGAACTGATGGCAATACCCATCACGACATATAGATAAGTTTTGCGGAGACTGGATTTTCGTTCGACTGGTAATTTCTTGACATGACGGCTTATGAGAAACCAATGAATCACCCATAGTGGAAGACCAATTATTATCAGGGAAGTTCCAATTGCCAGTGGGGTGTTAGAAGATGTTAACTGGCTAGCTTCAAATAATCCCACTAGAAGAAAGGTGATAATAAACAATCCACCCACAGAGGCCATAAGCAAAGAAAGGAAAGACAGAGCGTATAAATAGGACCTCCTGGCCAATCCTATTCCAGGTTGGCTATCTGAATTTAATCCACGTTGATTCCTCACAAATATCGCGTATACGAGTGTTGTTAATACGATTAGAAATGTAGTCAGTAGTATGTAATTCATAGGACCCTCTTAAGATGTACTTCTAGTGAGTACGACTGGAACAGGCACCCAAATAGCATACGTTGATAGATTCTCGGGATTTCTTGAATGTTTACACGTATTAAGCGGCCATGGATATGAGTAAAATTCCCATTTGCCATTCTCATTTATTAAACTGAATCTTTGTTGTACGCTGGTGTCTGAAGTGTTGAAGGGAGAATCACTGGAAAAGCGAGATATCTCTACGACGACATAGGTAATATCTTCTACTATGAGAATGCGATCTAAAGTAATTCGGGTATCTCTCAAGTGATGATCAAGACCAAGAGTTTCTATGAGATCCTCAATGCTACATCTATTTCTTAGTTCTGCCGATAGGAATTCGTACGCAAGTTCAAGATCCTCTAATTCAATAGCCCTTAAAAATTGTTGAACAGTACCTTCTGGTGATGACTCGTTTAGGCTTTGTTCTCCTCTGACGAGCCCTATAATAATGCTTGCGATTAAAATAAATAACAGAATAAAAATGATTATTCCCCATAGAAATCTGTTTATAAATCGCTGTTTTATGATATTACTAATCATTGTGATTTACCTTTATCTTATTGAAAGCGCTGTGATACTTAAGGTATTAAATATTGTCTTCAAGAAGGAAAAGGGCTTAAAATGCAATCTTTTAAAGGCGAAAATTCCACTCTGTTAGTCTCTCTGTGCTAAAATCGATTATATAAATTTACAAATGAACGGAGGATAGGCGCTGTGAACTTGAGAATTCCTGGACCTATACCGGTGCCAGACGATATTCTTGACGCGATGTCAGGTCCTATGATCAACCATCGCGGGCCAGAATTCAAGGAAATTCTTTACCGGGTTACTGAAGGATTAAAGAAAATTTTTGAGACCAAGAATGATGTTTACATTTTGACTTCGTCAGGAACTGGAGCAATGGAAGCCGCAATAGTCAACACGCTTTCGCCTGGTGATAAGGTCCTCAATGCGACCGTGGGCATTTTTGGCAATAGATTCGGAGAAATAGCAAGACGCTACGGAGCTGAGGTTATAGACTTAACATTCCCGTTTGGCTATGCTGTGGAGTTGGATCAAATTCGTGAAACACTTAAAAAACACAGAGATGTCAAAGCCGTTATGATTACTCATAATGAAACTTCCACGGGTGTTACCAATGACTTAAAATCCATTACCAGATCAGTAAAAGATGAGTTCAATAAGTTGGTTTTGGTAGACGGTATTAGCAGTGTATGCTCTATACCACTTTCAACTGACGACTGGGGATGCGACGTAATAGCAACAGCTTCTCAGAAAGGCTGGATGCTTCCCCCTGGGCTTGCATTTGTGAGTTTTAGTGATAGCGCTTGGGAAGCATATAAAACGGCTCGGATGCCTAAGTTTTATTTCGACGTTGGAATGTATAAACGTTATTATGAAATCGGTCAACCTCCTTACACTCCCTCTATTTCAACAGTTCTGGCTTTGGATATTGCTTTGAAGAGACTGATGGCTGAAGGTATGGGGAGCGTATATGAACGTCATGCGAATATAGGAGAGATGACTCGTCAAGGTGTAAAAGACATGGGTCTTACTATACTTCCCAAGGATGACGTAGCATCTAATACTGTAACCGCTGTTAATATTCCAGAGGGAGTAGATGGAAATCTGTTAATAAAAATCATGAGAGAGGATCATGGAGTTGTCTTAGCTGGAGGACAACAGGCATTAAACGGTAAAATCTTCCGAATTGGTCATATGGGCTATTGCACGGAAGAAGAGATGAAGGACGTCTTTGACGCATTAAGTTCGACGTTAAATGGATTGGAATTCGCGGTTTAGGCACCAATACGTTGAGAGATGTTAAGCTGGACTGGCGTCGGGGCTACTTAGTAATTCCTGTAGAGTTTCCGATTCAGCAGTTTCATGGGAAATTAAGTATTGAGATAGAGTGGTTAACTTCGACATATTAGTAGAAAGCTGATGCTTAGCACTGTCGTAGGCAGTAGTAATGAGAGTACGGACTTCTTCGTCGATGGTTTCCGCTACCTTGTCGCTGTAGTCGCGTTGCTCGGAAATTTCCCTGCCTAAGAAAACCATTTCGTCGCGTTTTCCGAATGTGCGGGGTCCGAGTTTATCGCTCATGCCATATCGGGTCACCATGGACCGAGCTATGTTTGTGGCTTGTTCCAAGTCGTTGCTCGCACCGGTAGTTATCTCGTCGAAGACTAGTTCCTCAGCTACCCTTCCTCCAAGCGCAGCCGCAAGCATATCCTGAAACTGGAGTTTGGTCCAAAGATGCCGATCTTCTTCGGGTAAATAACGTGTATGTCCACCGGTTGATCCCCTGGCCACTATGGTAACTTTGAATGGTTCGTCGGCATTAGGCAATAGGTGTGCAACTAGAGCATGTCCTGCTTCGTGATATGCTGTTAACTCTCTTTCTCGATCACTTATCACTCTGCTTTTTCGTTCTGGCCCGGCTATTACTCGATCTATCGATTCAGCAAATTCGTCCGAAGTTATAAGGGTTTTATTACGGCGCGCGGCTAGAATTGCTGCCTCATTCACCAGGTTTGCGAGATCTGCTCCACTGAAACCTACAGTCTGCTTAGCAACGCGTTCAAGATCGGTTTGTTCAGCAAGAGGTTTACCCTTACTATGGACGGTTAAAATTTGAGTTCTACCTCGGACGTCAGGATTGTCCAATACCACTCTACGATCGAATCTGCCCGGACGTAATAAGGCAGGATCAAGAATATCAGGTCTATTAGTGGCTGCGAGAACAATAATGTTAGTGTTGGTATCAAAACCGTCCATTTCCACTAAAATTTGATTAAGTGATTGCTCTCTCTCATCGTGGCCGCCCCCAAGCCCTGCACCTCTATGCCTGCCCACAGCGTCTATTTCATCTACGAATACTATACAGGGAGCATTATTCTTTGCTTGTTCGAAAAGATCTCTTACACGAGATGCTCCGACTCCCACGAACATTTCCACGAACTCACTTCCACTTATTGAGAAAAATGGTACTTCAGCTTCACCTGCAACAGCACGTGAAAGTAATGTCTTACCTGTACCAGGAGGTCCAACTAGCAGGACACCTTTCGGTATTTTCGCACCCAAGACTCTGAACTTTTCTGGGAATTTCAAAAATTCCACTACTTCCTGTAGTTCTTCTTTGGCCTCATCAACTCCGGCTACATCTGAGAAACTTACAGATGGGCTATCTCCTTTGAACATACGAGCTTTACTTTTCCCGAAGCTGAATGTCTGGTTAGTACTTCCTTGGGCCTGTCTCATCATGAAAAGGAGAACTGCGCCAAAGAAAATCAGTGGCAGGAAGTTAATTAAAAGACCGAAAAAGCTAGCTAGGCCACTGGACCCCTTCACAGTTATCTGAACTCCGTTAGCAAGAGGGTCAACGCCGGAATCTTTTAATAGAGTCACGACACTACCGCCATCCTCCTTGCGGGACTCCAGAGTCTCTCCGTTTCTAGTAAAGACTGTGAGCACGTTTCCATCAACGTCAATCGAGTCGACGTCACCGCGGCCAACAAGGTCTACAACTTCAGTAATGGATACTTCTCGCGTTCCATTCATTGGGTTAGCAATCATAGAAAAGAAAACTGCTATAACAGCAACGCCTATAAGTAAATAGATAAAGCTATTTTTCAACCAACGAGGTCTCATAATGTCTCCGAAAAAGTTATTAAGCAGCTTTGCTGCAAAGGAGAGCACGGCTCATATAATATTACAACATCCAAGTTTTCAAAGCAAAAAAAGTCCCTGTGGAGCTTCTGATTTCGATTTGATATCGATCCATATCTTATATTAGTATAAACACGAAAAATACTGTTGATATGTCATATGGTTGTAAATGATGCCAATCTAGCCTATATTTTGTCAACATGATACAGAGTGTTATATCTCAGTTATATCAGAAAGTGGACAGTAATTATTAATTGAAACTAAACATAGAAAGTATGTGGATGGTTATTGAGGAAATGCCTCAATGGCATCTTCTCTCCTTGCTTCGAGAGTCGGGAGTGGATGCCATTGTAATAGCAAATGAGCGAGACTTGGATTTTGGGAATAACATTAAATCCACGCCTGGCATAGCGTTCTTGGAAGTGTCAGCTACTCATATTTCGATACTATCAGGACTCGTTGAAAGATGTAGTGAGGTTAATATACCAATAATTGCGTTGGTATCTAAAGACAGAGTGGTCGAAATCGTTGAGGCTCTAGATGTCAATGATTTTGTTGTCTATCCTTCAGATATTGCTGAAATCGTGGCCCGGTCAAAAAAAGTAATAAGAAGGTCAAATTTTTCCACACAACCTGACGTGATACGGGTTGGGGACCTAGTGATTAATGAAACCAACTACGAAGTTTCCCTAAGAGGTAGAAGAATAAGTCTTAGGTTTAAGGAATATGAATTGCTTCGTTTGTTAGCGTCAAATACGGGAAGGGTTTTTACACGAGAAGGGCTATTAAACCAAGTCTGGGGATTCGACTACCTTGGTGGTACTCGCACTGTGGATGTTCATATCAGACGTCTACGTAGCAAGATAGAAGATGTGGATCATTCCTTGATTGAAACGATATGGAATGTTGGCTATAGGTACAGAAATATTTAAAAGGACTCTTGATGGATTGGCAGTATTTATTTCTATCATGGTATTCTTTTGGCGACGTTGTATTTCTCTCGTCTTAGAACGAGAATGGAGCATTTATAACGAATATGACTATACTATAAGGAGGAGATCAAATGTCTGAGGAAAGAGTGGCCTACATAAATGGCAATATAGTACCTGAAAGCGAAGCTAATATATCTATAAGAGATGGAGGGTTCGTACATGGTGATGCTGTGTTCGACACCACTCGAACATTTGGGGGTAAAATATTTAAACTTGAAGAACATATCGATAGGTTCTTTAAATCACTAAAATATATGCGCTTGGAACCCGAATTAAGTAAACAAAACTTTATTGACTTGACTATGGAAGTTCTAGAAACGAACCTGCCTTTACTTGGGGAAAACGACGATTTTTGGGTAACTCAACGTGTAACCCGCGGTGTAAAATCCGAAGTGTCAGGAGGCGGATCCACTGGGAAACAATCTAGATCAACAGTTATTATAGAGTGTACTCCTCTGCCTTTCAAAGAAAGAGCTAAATATTACAGAGATGGTGTTCCAGTAATAGTTCCTTCAGTACGGCGGACACCTCCTGAAGTTATGAGTCCAAGAGCAAAAGTAAATCAGTATATCAATTTAGTGTTAGCAAATATGGAAGTCACGTCTCAGAATCCTGACGCTTGGCCCATCCTCTTAGACATGAATGGCAATATATCTGAGGGTCCTGGTAGTAATCTGTTCATAGTTCGCGACGGTGTTGTGTTTACTCCCAAGGAGCAGTTCATTTTGGCTGGTATAAGCAGGTCAACAGCTATAGAACTGGCCCATGAATTGAATGTAGAGGTCAATGAGACCGATTTAGACTTATATGATATTTATACTGCAGATGAGTGTTTCATTACCTCCACCAGCTTCTGCATTTGCCCTGTTTCATCCTTCAATGGGGCCTCCATATCGGATGGATCTGTACCCGGGCCAGTTACAGATCGGCTTCAGAAGGCCTATAGCGGTTTAGTAGGGATAGATACCGTTGGGCAATACCTAGAAAGATTAGAATAACCCCCGACCGTGATTACTAATTAACTGGATAATTCTCTTATAGATTTCTGGTATCGAAATTAGCTGCTTTGAAAAGTAATCATAACCAAAGAGCATATTTAGAGGAGGGGTTAAATGAACATCTGCTATACATCAACTTTTCAAGGAACCTTTCAGGACTTCAATTCTGTAATGTCTGAACTTCGTGCTGAATTTCCGGGGATTACAGATGCTACCGAGAGTGCTGAAATTGAAATTGACAAAGAGGGCTGGTGTAAAGTCATTACTATCGCCAACGTTGTGGATTTCAACAAAATGCAGGAACTTATGGCTTCCCCTAAAGTTGCTGCGTTTGATAAGAAATATAACAATACTGACGTAGTTTACAAGTTAGAGAGAATCAATTAAGAGGCTCTACAAAGCTATTACAGGCATGATATAAAAGGGATAGATGGATTTGCGCGGCTTATGAAATGATCGTAACAGGTATGACAACACATGGATAATGACACTCTTGTAAATATATATCGTCAAATGCTGCTAGTAAGAAAATTAGATGAACGACTGTGGACGTTGAATCGACAGGGGAAAGCTGCCATCGTGCCTTCTTCACAAGGTCACGAGGCGGCTCAAATTGGAAGCGTTTGGGCTATGAGGAAGGATACGGATCTGTTTTATATATACTATCGGGATTTAGCAGTGTTAATCGCGGCCGGTATGAAACCTAAGGACATTATGAAGGGATTCATGGCTAAAGATGGAGAACCTATGAGTAGTGCTCGTCAGTTTCCTACCCACGGAGCTATCCCAAAGCTTGGTATTGTCAACCTGTCAAATGTTGTAGCCACTCAGCTGCCCCAGGCAGTAGGAGCTGCTCTGGCGTCGAAAATGAGGGGAGAAGAGACAGTTGTCATTACGTATTTTGGGGATGGTGCCAGTAGTGCGGGAGACACCCATGAGGCGATGAATTTTGCAGGTATCCATAAAATCCCTGTAATATTTTTTTGTGAGAACAATAGATACGCGACCTCAGTCCCCATTAATAGACAGATGGCTGTGGATCATCTGGCAAGTAGAGCGGCGGGATATGGGATGCCTGGTGTAACGATAGATGGATGTGATGTTGTTCAAGTCTACCAGGCAGTGAGTCGGTCTGTAGAAAGGGCAAGGAATGGTCTAGGCCCTACCTTTATCGAGGCGATGGTAGAGCGGCATTTACCACATACTAGTGATGACGATGACAGGCGTTACAGATCTGTCACAGAAATAAGTGAAGCCAAGAAGAAAGATCCAGTAACCAGATTGAGAGATCATCTTATCACGAACCATATATTAACCGAGGAAATCGATGTTCAATACAATAAATTGTCAGCCGAGGAAATCGATGAGGCGACCGATCTTGTCGATATGGCTTCATATCCAAGCATTGACGATTTTCATAAGTATGTTTACGGGGATGATGTAGCCGAATAGAAATAATTGGTTAACTGAGTAGTTATTAATGTCATCTAATTTGGCGGAGGATTTACGATCGCTATCAAAAACCTCTTAGAGGCAGTACGAGAAGCAATGCGGGAAGAAATGATCCGTGATGAACGAGTTTTTGTATTGGGAGAAGATATTGGAAAAAGAGGTGGTGTTTTTCTGGCAACGGACGGATTCATCGAAGAATTTGGAGAAAGTAGAGTTATAGATACACCATTAGCTGAATCGTCTATTGCTGGTATAGGTCTTGGAGCTGCGTTAAATGGAATGAGGCCCATTATAGAAATCGAATTTGCGGATTTCATTTGGCCCACATTGAATCAAATTGTGGGAGAGGCATCTAAAGTCCGTTATGGTACTGGTGGCAAACTAGGTGCTCCTCTTGTAGTTCGGGCACCTTACGGAGGTGGAGTCAGAGGAGCTTTATATCACTCTCAAAGTGTTGAAATGGTGTTTGCTCACACTCCGGGGCTTAAAGTCGTTGTGCCCGCTACTCCATATGATGCGAAAGGGCTACTTAAAAGTGCGATTAGAGATGAAGACCCTGTGATATTTCTTGAGCATAAACGTACCTATAGGCTGGTACGAGGGGAAATACCTAGTAGTGAGTATGTTATCCCCATTGGGCAAGCTGATATAAAACTCGCGGGACATGACCTGAGTATCATCACGTACGGTCTTATGGTACACCACTGTTTAGAGGCTGCCATTGAGCTACAGAAGGAAGATGTGAGTGTAGAAGTGATTGATTTGCGTACACTAAGACCTTTAGATGTGGATACAGTAGTTAAGTCAGTGAAAAAAACTGGTAAGGCAATGATAGTTCATGAAGATAATCGAACTTTTGGTGTAGGAGGAGAGATCTCGGCAATTATTTGCGAGGATGTATTTGAATACCTGGATGCTCCTATTACTCGTCTTGCTGGACCAGAGGTTCCTGCCATGCCGTTTAGCCCTCCACTTGAATCTGAATTTATGCTGAGCTCATCTGAAATTGCTGCAACAGCAAGAATGTTGGCTGCCTATTAGCTCAAGACATACCCTTGGGATATATTGAGTCATGGCTAAATAAGAAAATATTTTTTGAAGTATGAAATACCCATCGACAGTGGTATAGGCACTGGTGGATGGAGAAAGGCCTGTTGAATGAAGGTTGAACTACCTCAAGTGGGGGAATCTGTAACAGAAGGCATTATTGCAAAGTGGCTAAAATCTCTTGGGGACTCAGTACAAAAATACGAACCATTAGTTGAAGTTGTCACCGATAAGGTAAATATGGAATTGCCCTCACCCGTGACCGGGGTTCTTACAGTGATATTGGTTGAAGAAGGCCAAACGGTGGCGATGGGGTCTGTAATAGCTGAAATTTGCAGCGAAGATGACACTGGCAAGCGGAACGGTGAGAAGATTCTAGAAAACGAAACATCTTTTGTTAGTAATCTTAAAGATACCACAGGCATTCTATTAAAAGATGTGGCTCCAGTCGGTCCAACGGGATCGGGACAATTAGAATCCTCAACTGCTAATGATGATTATAATCCGGCGAATAAGGGAAAGTATTCCCCTGTAGTGAAGCGGCTGGCTCGGGAATACAATATAGACCTTAGGGATATCATAGGAACAGGTAATCACGGTAGAGTGACGCGACGAGACGTTCAGAGTGTGATTGATTTAAGAAGCACAAAAGCTTCATCCAATCCTTTAGAAGCAACATATGGCCATGATGTGCGTGTGCCATTGACGCCGGTGAGGCGGACTATTGCGGAAAACATGGTTAAAAGTGCCTCCATTATCCCACAGGCATGGACACTTATTGAGGTGGACGCCACAAATTTGGTAAATAGTCGCGATTCCATTAAAGAAGATTTTTATATAACTGAAGGCGTTAATATCACATATATGCCATTTGTGGTTAAAGCACTTGTAGAAACCCTTAGAGAATATCCTATTATTAATTCTTCTTGGAACGAAAATTCTATATTGGTTAGAGGACAGATTAATATCGGAATAGCTGTGAGTACAGGAGACGGTCTAATCGTACCGGTTATACATGGTGCAGATAAGTTAAGTCTAATCGCACTGGCTAAGAAAATTGAAGAGGTCAAGGAGAAAGCTCGTCATAACAAACTCAAGCTGTCTGATGTGCAGAATGGCACATTTACTTTGAATAACACAGGTGCGTTGGGTTCAATAGCCTCTCAACCCTTGGTGAATTATCCTCAGTCAGGAATGTTGACGACAGAAACGATAATTAGGAGACCTGTAGTCGTTGAAGACTCTATAGTTATTCGCTCCGTTATGAACATCACCTTCACTTTTGACCACAGGGTACTAGATGGAGCGGATGCATCCAACTTTTTGAGTTCCCTAAAAAAACGTTTGGAAGAGACTAAAGCGCCGAAATACCCTTAACGTTCTCCTTTGATGTTTTAACCAAAGTTTTAGGGGCATTGAGTCATGGGTCTATAACAATGGATTATGGACTAGAATTCTAAGAAACTAGGCCAATGATATGAGTATGTTTAATCTAATTCGCTCCGATGCTGGTAATTGAATTAAGGTAATGTATATTGAACCAATGTTTGGCTTTATCTCTCAATAAATTAACGTACGAGAAAGCTTATAATTTACAGCTTTATTTACATAAACAGGTTGTAGACGGAGTTTTGCCAAACCTGCTACTACTATTGGAGCATCCCAACGTTTATACTTTGGGAAGGAGAGGCAAAGAAACTGATATATTCATAGATGAGAACTTGCGTCGGAAGCTACATATTGAAGTTCACCGCACGGACAGGGGTGGGGAAGTTACATATCACGGTCCAGGACAATTAGTAGGGTATCCGATAGTTGACCTAAAATCATTGAGCATGGGCCCTTTAACATACGTTCATAAGTTAGAAGCGATCCTGATAAATACTTTGAAAGAGTTTGCTATTGATGCGAGGTGTGATAACAGCTTAAGAGGTGTTTGGATCGATAACGCAAAGATTGGTGCAATCGGAGTAAAAGTTTCCAAAGGAATTACATTTCATGGATTTTCGCTCAACATTAATCCAGACCTCTCTTATTTCGATCACATAGTTGCGTGCGGAATACAGAACTGTCCCGTAACATCCTTGGCATCAGAAACGCAAAAAAAATGGAAATCATCTGATGTCGAACCAATCATATATAAATTGTTCGGCGAAGTATTCGACATGCATATGGAATGGTCTAGTTTGGAAGAACTTGATAGAACTAGAAAATTAGAATCAGTAAAACTGTTAAGAGAGTAGACCGGGGATAAAAATAGTAAAATTCTAAAAGGCAATGATAAGAATTATCGGGGGTGAGAGATGACTACCGTAAAATATGAGAGGCCAGATCTCCTAGTTGAAACAGAGTGGTTAGAGGATAACCTGGATGATCCGAATATTAGAATTGTGGATTGTGATGAATTTAATCTATTCCGACGAGCTCACGTTAAAAATGCCATAGGTATACCTGTCCATCATTACATCAAGGAGAAAAATTACAGTCTTGACGCGAGAAAACATCCTCTCGTAGCACCTCCGGAAGTATTTTCCGATCTAATGTGTAATATGGGAATAGGCAATGATAACCTAGTAATTGCCTATGATAATTCCGGGAGCCTATATGCAACCCGATTTTGGTGGGTTCTGAACTATTACGGTCATTCCAATGTTCGAGTATTAAACGGTGGGTGGAGTAAATGGTTTGATGAGGGTAGACCGGCCAGCATACAGATACCAACGACAGAAAGAACGACTTTTACTCCTAAAGAAAATCCGAACTTAGTATGTAGCATAGATTACGGTATCAGCCAGGTAAACGATTCACAGAGTGTATTTTTAGATGTTAGGAGTGATGAAGAATGGAATGGCACAAATACAAGAGGTAACAGAAGATCTGGCCACATTCCTGGCGCAATACATCTTGAGTGGTTAAACTTTTTAGATAGGGATAATTATAATATCTTTAAGCCGGCATCAGAACTATACTCAGTTTTGAGAGAGAAAGGTGTCACCCCGGAAAGACAAATTATTACTTATTGACAGGGTGGAATACGTGCGGCGCACGCTATGTTTGTTATGACCTTATTAGGATATCGGAAAGTGAGAAATTACGATGGCTCTATGGGAGAATGGGCAAACAAGGATGATACGCCCTTGATCTTAGATTGAAGCTAAACTTTTCCATGAATATGAAAGTTTCTTTTACCGTTCGTAGGTATACTAGAATGAGGTGGAATCGTTATTTGAGAATTAAGGCTATGGTGTTAGCCTTGGATACTAGACAGTGAACTTAATAGGTACTCAATTGGTGAACATATGGACGAACTTATATTAAGCGTTGTAGATCAATCTCCAGTTAGAAGCGATGGAACAGCGAAGGATGCACTAAATGAAACCGTAGATTTGGCCATAGCTGCTGAATCACTAGGTTATCGCCGTTATTGGGTGGCAGAACATCATAATTTAGCTAATTTTGCAGGAACCAGTCCTGAAATAATGGTGGGACAGATAGCATCCAGGACCAATACCATTCGGGTGGGAAGTGGCGGAGTGATGCTTCCTCATTACAGTGCCTTAAAAGTGGCTGAAAACTTTCGTATGCTTGAAACTCTTTTCCCTGGACGGATTGATTTAGGTATAGGTCGCGCTCCAGGGAGCGACCAGATAACCGCGGCAGCATTGGCATATCCTCGTGTTCCCATTGACATAAATCATTACCCTCAACAAGTGAAGGATGTAATGTCCTTTTTAGGAGATACGCACGCAAACGAGCATATGTTTAATTCAGTCTTTGCAGGTCCTGGGCAGTTTACTATCCCGGATATTTGGTTATTAGGTTCTCGGATCGATAGTGCTGCTTTAGCAGCTGAAATGGGACTGCCTTATAGCTATGCACACTTTTTTGGGACCTCTGTCGAATTAGGGCCTAAAATTGTTGAAATGTATCGTAAAAACTTCAAACCCTCCGTCTATTTGGATCGGCCCTATGTTAACGTTGGGGTTCAGGTTATATGTTCAGATACTGAAGAGAGAGCCCAACATATTGCCTTGAGCCGGAATCTATCCAGAGTTAAATCGGTTCAAGGAATTAGAGAAGGTCTCCCAACTATCGAAGAGGCAAAAAACTATCAATATAAGCCAAACGAAGCTGCGTATATTGAATCACTGAAAGCGAATTATGTAGATGGAAATCCCGTACAGGTCAAGGATGGATTAGAAGCTATAGCTAGTGAATATCAAACCAACGATCTCAGTATCGTTACAATCTGTTACGATTTTGCAGACCGTCTGAAATCTTACGAATTGATATCTGATGTTTGTAGACTGGTACGATAATTGCCTTCAATAATGCAGATAACTTTACTGCTGTGTCACGCGTGGAATTGAACCTAGGCCATTTCTTCTAGACAGAGGCTAGCTGTCCAGACATTCATAGTTTCTATGCCTTCACCCTTTAACAATGAGATTGCTCTCTCGAAGAAAATTGTACAAATATAAGAACTTTATTAGCTAGAGTTAAATTCGTCTCCTCAGTTGTACTAAGCTGTATGAGGCGTAATATTTATACTAACCCCGATCTGGCAGCTCAAGTTGTCTCAAGATTAGACCTTGCAAAAGCTGACAGTATTGCTGATTTGGGATGTGGTGATGGTGTGTTCTTAGAAGCCATTGCGGATCGTCTATTGCAAACTCGGACAGGGATACCATTAGATACTTTAGCTTCTCATATCTACGGTGTTGATATAGACCCCAACAGGTCGACACGAACGGAAATGGCCCTAAATAAGAAGTATGGGAATCCATGCTATGGTTGGAATGTCATTTGTGGCGATGTCCTGAGCCTAGACGAATCTGTCAAATTTGATGCGATTATAGGTAATCCACCTTGGGTGCGGATTCATCACATGGATGAGAGGACAAAGGAATTAGCCCGGAACAAATTTCTTTTGGGGAAAGGTATCTTCGATCTTTACCATCTGTTTATTGAAAAATCTGTCCGTTTGTTAAAATCAGGAGGTCAAATTTCAATAATAATTCCCGAAGCGTTTAATTATGGGCCAGCCTCTCAAGCTGCTAGAGAATATTTGTCTTCTCAGGGTAATTGGAGCCTGACTCGGATTTCTTCAGATAATTTCAATCCTAGAGCCGTGATTAAGCCTGCCTTGCTTAATTTTCGTAAGGCAGACGTCTCTCATGTCGCGGAACATTCGAAGGGAGAATTGAAGGAAGATGTAGGTTCAATAGCTACTGTTACCTCGGGTGTCCCCACTGGCGCTGATTCGGTTTTCATCGTTAAGGAATCGGTGGTACAAGAGTGGGAACTGGAGGAGCATAGATTGAAACCCGTTATCCGTGGACGTGATATTAGGAAAGGGATGAAAATAGGGTACAATGGCCGTAAAGTTGTGTGGCCCTACTATTATGACAGCTGTGGTAAGTGGAGCATCGACGACCTCGAAGATTCACCTAATACATTAAAGTACCTAAGGGTGTATAAATCACATTTAACGACCAGGCCTAAACTTGAAAACTTTGTAAGACGAAATCCATTGCATTGGTACAGGTTCATCGATCCAAACAGGCATAAATCTACAGCGACTCTGAAAGTTATACTGCCAGACGTATTTAAATCCCAAGAATATAGCATATTAGAAAACCCTGATGTAATAGTACACAACACTTGTTTTCAGATAATCCCAAAAGTTGGTTTAGAACAAACCCTGCTTGACACAATGAAATCTGATGTATTCTGGGATTTTCTTAAGAAAAAATCTCGCCCGATCCAAAATGATTATTATAGAACCTCCGTATCTGAGTTAAAGACTTTACCCTTGTACTGAGTGACCTGATGTAGTAGCATGTAGGAGATACAATATGTAGTGCTTTCTACCATACCCGTGCACAATATATTGTTTTATATTAATCTAATCTTTTTTCAAAACTGGTAAAGAGTTTGTCGTGGATCAGTAGTCTCATAACTCATCTCTTATGTGTCATTTTGGAAGGATTGGCTTGACTTACCCCGATATATAACAAGGAGAGGCACCTTTGGAAATTAAAGAAATTCGATTAGTTAATTTGATACCATCTAAGAACCTAAGAACAGAGCGTATACCTGAAGTTGAAGAGTTAGCCGAAAGTATAAATGAGCATGGTTTACTGCAGCCAGTGAGAGTAAGGCATTTGCACGGGGATACACATCAAATTATAGCTGGTCATAGACGGGTGCAGGCCCATCGATTCTTGAGACGTAAATCAATCGAAGCCGTTGTGGTGAAGGAATCTGATGCAACAGCGGCTGTTCAGAGTATAGTGGAGAACTTACAAAGAGAAGATTTAACTCCTCTTGAGTTGGCAAGAGGTGTTCAAGACCTCGCAAAAGGATTTGACCTAGATACAGAAGCAATTTCACGATTAATCTCTAAAAGTCCTGAAAGAGTAAGAACCTGGAGACGGTTTTCGAATCTCCCTGATGATGTGCTGGAACAATTAGAAAGTGGAGAAGGTAGAACTCAACGTGTTACAGGCCTTACACCGAGGCACATAGAGCCCTTCATTAGAGATATGCCCTCAGAAATCGCAGCTAAACTAGATGATGAGGCTGCTGCAAAATATGAAGAAAGATTGTCAGAAGTTAGAGAATTACAAGATCAAGTCAAGAGCAGAGATGTAAGCATAAATGCTCATATGGCGGATGCAATAGCTAAGGAAACCCGAAATAGTGAGGTGTCTGTGGGGGATGCTCTGTCGAAAGTTCTTGCAAAACCAGATCGTTATAGATATAAAGCTCCACAATCTGAAGGACATTCATCATCCTATGATAGGGATAACAACAGCTTTACTAGTTATCAACAGATAGCGTGCGATCTAGTCAATATTGTGAACAAGATTCAATTAAGTATGGTTGAGTCATTTACTCCAGAAGAGAAGGAATGTCTGTTAACTAGTCTTATAGAGCTAGAGGTGGCGTTAAAGTTGTACAAAAAAGCGTTAACTGTGGATGACCACGTGAATATCTTGGAATAAAGAGCATCCAACTAATCTGGACTTCTATCTTCTAGTTATCTTTACTATGTTGAACAGATTGCGGAGTATTTGCACTGGCATACGCTTTATTGGATGGATGAAAGATAAAATATTCAGATCATCGCTAACAATTTTAGACACAGTATGAAGCTTTTCAGGGTTTGGTCCATACATCGAATCATTACCTAAAAAGAGTAGATACCCCACGTCAGATCTGGATATAGAATCTAACAGATTGGTGATTCCCCCTACGTTAATGCTTTGGGAGCACCTCCGGTTTCTTGATGGCTTTAATATAAACGTTAGGTCCACGACTGCTTGGATTCGGTATAATTTAAAAAGCTGGTACATTGGCTCCCTAACATCCTGCCTAACAAAGACTAATTTTTTTGAATAGTGCACTCGTTTAGACTTTTGTAGATCTATGGCTAAGATAGTCTCAACATGATCACTAGACTCCAATTCCGATATTAGTTGCATTCCAATATATCCAGAAGCCCCAATAATAGCTATACGACTAAGGGTATCAATCATAATAACAATCTTTAAAGTATAGGGTTATTTTACTATTAAAAGGACTAAACATTAGCGTGGTTGTTCTCTGAACGATCTGGTCTGCTTTAGATTACTACCTTCAATGTGTGTTCCAGCAGTGATATAGAGGATCTGCATATAAAGTCCTATATACGGCAGTATTAATTAAATTGTGGAGAGTACTGGATTTAAGAGTCTTTATAGATTCGTATAAACGATAGTTAACACGTGGCATTGTACAGCATGCATTTCAATAACAGCTAGTAATGTTAACAGCAATCCTTAATATTTGAGGTGAAAACTCCAATTGGTCAGCGTTAAGACACAATGGTTAATAATGGTGTATTGTTATGAATGCTCGTGACATATCATCAAAACATAAAGAGGTGGTATGTTCATGATTGATTGAGTCCGGGAAATTCTTCTAGACATCTACATCATAAGTTTGCTGTGCGGGTGCTTTGTACGGAGAGTATGTGTGAAATTCCTTAGTAATGTTGTTAAGTTGAAATTCCTTGTTTTAACATTAATAGGACTGACTGGGATCTATTTGGTTCTAGATACGATGGTTTATTTTGTTTTATACGGGATACTTAAACTAGATCCAGAAGGTCCAGCTTCCTCTGTACGCTGGTTAAATATGCTAATTGCCACTGTTATATCAATTTTCATAGGATGGAAACTTTCTCAAAAATCTCCGTGGTCGATCCCGAGTAAATACAGAGGAACATGGGCTGAATAGATGTTAATCATTCGGAGAAATCAGTTTGTGTTAAGAAGAAGTGTTTATGATTAAATCCTTCCAAAACTTCTTAATTAGCCTACATCAATTCATGTAAAGCTACTACATAATCAATTAATATGATAATAATCATGATATGAACTGAAAGATGGTTGTTGCGTGTCCTCCTACTCTAATTAATGGTAGGCTATATGGCCATTACTGTTCATTCATGCGAGGTTGGTTACCGCAAATAGAAAAGATTATTGGAGGAAATCATGTCTTACTCATCCATTTGTAATATAATGTTCTTATGAAGTTTGGTCACTTTATTTATCAAATTAATCTCGATGAGCCTGATACAGATTCCGAATCGATAGAAGAAGGGCTTTATGAGGGAAGATTAGCAGAATACCTAGGATATGATGCTCTGTGGTTTGCCGAGCACCATTTTACAGGTGAAACATCTTACGGAGATCCCATTGTCTTCGCTACGGCGATGGCAATGCAGACCAAAAAGATTGGTTTGGGATTTGCTGTACTAGAAATGGCCATGCATCATCCTATACGTGTTGCCGTTCAAACTTCCCTTTTGGACAACTTAAGTAAAGGTCGGCTTATGGTGGGAACCTCCAGGGGTTCAAGCCTAAACGCATTTGAATATCAAGGTTTTGGTACAAGTGTTAAAAAAGGTAGAGATAGTATTGATGAAGCCGAAGAGCTCATAATCAAAGCCTGGACGTCGAGAAACGAATTAAAACATGAAGGAGAACATTGGACCTTAAGTTTTCCCTCGTTTCGGCCAATGCCGTTTCAAAAACAACACCCTCCACTATTTAGAGGAGCAACTTCTAGAGAGTCGGTAGTAGCAATGGCAAAGAAAGGTCGATTAATCCTTCTACGGACTAATTCTGCGGCCGAAGCAAAAGAGTACAATGATCTATATCTAAACACTATGCTTAATGCTGGCTTCAAAGAGGAACTTGCTTTAAGCAATTTCGGTCGTACTTGGTTTTGGAGAGACTGTTTCGTCGCCGAAAGTGATAACGAGGCTCACGAACTGTTCTTTTCTGGCCTTGAAAGTTGGAGAATACGTATCGACAAAATTAGAAACGAATGGAATTCAGGTCCTTCTTCACAGGGAATTCTTATACCACAGTGGACCATGCCTGACATATTCTATGATAGGCCACCTGCTTTTGACGGCACAGAACCGTTGATAGGATCTCCTAAACGTGTTAGAGAACAAATACAACAACTGAGCGAAGCGGGAGTTAGCAATGTGATGCTCTCTCATTTAGGGGGGATAATTCCCTTGGAGAAAAGAGAGAGATCGATGAGACTGCTGGCCAGTGAAGTTTTTCCTTCTTTTACCAAATGAGAAACTAGTGATAGCAAAGTCCATCACAGTTGTGCCTAATGAGCAGTATCGTCAGAATCCCTGGGTGCAACCGCAAGTGTTATAGTATAAACCATGAGTACCTCGAGTATGAGACTTCCACTGCAGTATACCGATCGTAATCTAGATTTATCTCAGGTTCAGATAATGGCAGAGTCATTTTTGCCTAATCTGATTAGATATGACATACGATATTTGGGAGCAGGGTGTTCTAACGAGGTATACATCCTGAATTCGGAATGGATACTAAGATTCCCTCTCAGGAAAGAGGTGTCATCTAATCTAACAAAAGAGACCTCACTCTCCTCCTTCCTCTCAACGTACCTCAAGGTAACGGGAGTACCCATTCCTGAAATTACCACCGTATCTCCACCTGAAGATATTGGATTTCCCTATTCATTTGGCGCCTATCCCATGATTCCTGGAATACCTAGCGGTTCTCAAGTCGATACGGTAGTTGACTGGCCATTATTGACGAAGACACTGGGAAACTTTCTGAGTAGGCTGCATGCGATACCTGCTTTAGATGCGGAATCTTCTTTGGGTCTAGAGAACTATCGTTATCCTAGATGCTTCGAATGGTGGAACCAAAGATTAGATATTCTCATGTTTATTGAGTCCCTCCAGGATACTGCTCTATCCGAGGATGCTCAGTGGCTTATTCATGCAAAGTTGCCAAATCTTTATTCAGGTCAACTAAGACTCAATCATAACGATCTTTATCCTGAGAATATTCTTGTTAATCAGAAAGATGGCTCCATTACTGGTGTAATAGACTGGGAAGATACTGCATTTACTGATCCGGTCCAGGATTTCATTATGCTCCCATTTTGGATGGGATGGGAAAATACGCAATTAGTAATTAGCCACTATAAACTTGAACTAGACGATGGATTCTTTGAAAGACTCACATTTAGTTCAAAATTATTATCTTTAGCCTCACTTTACTCAGGTGGTGGGTTTTTTCATTCCTTAGATGGACATGTACAGTACAAAGAACAAAGACGAAACGACGATATTTCTTTACGGAAAAGGTATGTGGCAAATGTATTTAAGTAAATATAAACAATTTTCCAGCAAGAGATAATCGCGGGATGACGATGACAGTCTGACTTATTATCGAGCAAATGATTTCTTAAATGAAAAAATTTAGTCTAATATTATTCGTAATCGTTACACTTGCTGGTATAGGATGTATCAATGAACAAGAGTTGCCTGACTTAGACGCGACTGTCGAAGCCAGGGTTTCAATAACGGTTGCTGCTCAGACCTTATCTTCCGATCCTACAAAATCCCCTGAGTCGATTCCTTCAGACGAGTATATTGAAATTATCTTTACGCCCGGCCCGTACGAAAGGATAAATTCATTGAAGGAGTCGGTGACTAATGTACAGATAGAGTTTCTAATAACAAATACTCATTCATCCAAGGATATTTCGATCAATCGTGTAGGCTGGCAATTCGGTAAGAAGTCGGTCAACTATTCCGGTTATGGAGTACAACGGCACCAAGTTGATCCATGTATTGGTCCCGGTGAAACTGTTAAGGTTCGCTTCGATAGTAAAGTCGATATTACTTCCTATGATGTAGATGATTTCAAATATAACCAAATGCGTTCCAATTGGTGTGAACCCTCGATGGGTGTCGATGAATCCCTATTGAAAGATGTGCCCGTAGATATTACAAGAAAAGGTGGCTCCTTTTACGTATCAATCACTAATAATTCGCTAACATATATCGGTTGGACAGGAGTATTGTTACGCAAAGATGTTGAGGGAAATATAATTACTAAAACACGCTTCATTACCCCATCTGCCCCATGTATTAGCCCTGGCGGAACGCAGAGCGTTGAAGCTAAGTCGTCTCTCGATTTCTTTGGTAAAGAGTATAAACTTGATAATCTATATACTATTTACTCTGATGTGACCTTAGTTGAACCGGAGTTTAAGACTCTAGAACTCTATAAATGTGATTAACAAGACAATCAGTCAGATTTATCGGCATCGTGCAATCGGCTTTAAGTAGTGAGAAACAAGGCTTTGGATATTTAATTATTTTCCCCCTACCCTGTAGGCTTTGTCTCTATGATACTGAGCGAGAGCGACCTTCATTGTCAGTGTCGAATCCTGAAGGTGCGATTCCTTCTAGGTACTTAGTGTGATTAAATGGATCCTGAATGGGGAAGAATCCTAATATACGAACATCACACTTTTTTATGTTTGTAAATTTATGTGGAACATTGGGAGGCACGATGACAGTGTGATGTGGACCCACGTTATAAGTTTCACCATCTATTACCATCTCCAATTCTCCCTTTAGTACAACAATTAACTCATCTGCTTCATGCACATGGAGAGGGGTACCAGCTCCGGTCCCTAGCGAACTAAGAGACATGGAACTACTGGTAGTTCCATCTCCTTTCTTTGTAATATCCCACCTCTTATAATTAGGCCGCCATGGGGTTTCTTCTGTGTTGTTATGATCAATTATTGGCAAATTTGTCACTTTTCCTATCACAAAGGCTAGTTCAAAATTGTGTAGACACGGACCATCTTCTAAACACCTATGGTCGCCATATCCGAGAGTCGAACGAATACCACGACGTCATTATACATGAAACACTGATTGCCCTCATTTTTAATTAATGCGCCTAACCTTAAGTCCGAAGCCGCTTAATCAGTGTGCATTTTCCGAAATGGATTCCTCTATATCGAAGATCACTAATTTTGAAGTAAGATGTTATCGAATAATCTCGTTGTGATTTTAACAGTATCAAATTGATCTGATTTGCCAATTGGAAAGAAAAAAGGCTGCTTATTTAGATGTCGGAGGTATGTATGACTCTCGGATCCAATTTTGATGTCAGCATTAGTCACATCCCTTTTGCCAAACTGCTGGGGTTGGAAATAGTTAGTGTTGCTAAGGATTCAGTTATAGGTAAGTTAACAGTAAGAGAAGAGTTAACTACGGGTACTGGAATGATGCATGGAGGTGCAATAATGTCAGTTGCTGATACTTTAGGAGCCCTGGGCACGTTAGTTAACTTATCCAAAGGTGAGACAACTACTACCATTGAAAGTAAGACCAATTTTACCGCTCGAATCCCTATCGGAGATACGATACGAGGAGAATCTTCGGCTTTGCATATAGGAAAATCAACAATGGTCTGGCAAACCAGGATTATACGTGCTGATGGGAGAATTGGTGCTGTAGTTACTCAAACTCAGCTGGTGATGCGACCTAAGGACGATACTGTGTAACGGAGAACACAGTTTGTGGGGCATTACGGACCTTACTATTTGACATTTATTATTGTAACTTTTACCTTAATTGCTGTGGTATTGTTTAATCGGACAGGTGATTTCTCCTTGTGAGCTCTAGTAATCTCTATGGGGTTATCCTGGGAATGTTAAGGAGAATGAAATGCGTGATTACAGTATATTAAAGTCATCGGTGGTTATTCTGATACTTCTTACTAGTCTGCTTGGTTCAGTAGCTTGTTCTGGAGTGTCTCAGGAAGAATTTGATACTTTATCCGAAGACTTGGATTCTGCACAAGCCAGAGCACAACAGCATGAAGCCGACCTTGGAGTCGCCCAAAGAAAAGTTAAAGATATTGAAATCGAATTAGCCATTGTCCAAAGTAAGGCTAATGATACTGAAACTGAACTGGCCATTGCCTTAAGTAAGGCTAAAGACATTGAAATGGAACTGGATCGAGCTAGGGCGAAACTTTCAGACCATTCCAATAACGCTGATGGTGACTATGAAGATCTGAGATATCGAGCATGGCAGGCACGCCTTATGGTATCAAGTTTTAATGAATTTATGCAGATCGGGATAACTGGAGACTCATCTAACTTTATTCAGTTATTAGGTCTCTTGGCTGATATTGAAAATCCAGTCATTCAAGAAAGTCTCCAATATCTTATGGAAAATAGTGACGATATATCAGGTGATGAATCGTTTCTTATAATAATGAGCTGGCTAGTCGAAGCGGAAAAGCTGTTACGTAATTAACAGTTGGTTTTATATATGAACAGTGAATTGAGGTTCAGAATCAACTATAACCAGTGACAGTGCCTATGGACATATAAATGGCCTACACTGGGCTATCATGACATTGGTACTTGGTGGTCTTACAATCAAACAGGCATGAAGTTAGAGTCCATAAAAGGGCGTACATAGCGTTTCATTCTCTAACTTGATTAATGATTTGTCCGAAAGGCCATGACCTGCGATAATAGAAACGCAGGCCTACTGGTGTTTTCTGTGGCTTTACTCGAGTCTCAGAATTGAGCCCATCTTTAGGTTTGTTTGATAGTGGGTGCGTTAGCGATTTGTTTCCCGTTAACGCATCCGCATTTTAATTTAGCTTATATGTACCCTTATAATTTCTTCTGTTACCTTTCTCCACCTATTAGTGAACGAATCTGCTTTCCTGTTTTTCGGAGGAGATTTAGCATCTGGAAATTTTCCACATTCCTCGTAAAGTGTTTCTCTGGTGGTTCCCTTACCGTACGAGGATACATATTTAACTTTGGTTCTATACAATTCACTATCCAGATTACTGTCAAAGAAAGGTAGCCAAAGTAGGAACCGAAAGTCTTTATTTGGTATAACAAGAGGCTTCACATTAAGATAATCCTCTGGACATTCTCTCTGCGACCACGCATGTTTTTCTATATATAACTCTTCATATAAGGTGTCCGGTCGTTTCCTGCCGGGAATAGCGTCTATCAGGTCCGCGTACCATAGCTTTTCTGCAAACAATGCACGTTGTATATCTGAGAATCCTTTTGGTTCTTGAGTGCCTATTGCAACATCAACGAATCTCTCAGTTAACCCGATTGATGGATACAATCCAAAATGCTTGCGATAAAGCATTAGGCAATCTAATCCGTAACCTGCATATCTTCTGGGAATCTGATTGTCTTTATCTCCGATACCGCTGGGGTAGTGAAATTCCTTTCTTTTCTCAAATTCCTTAACACTCCTATTTCTCATGGATGCCATGTATTTCTTAATTGTTCTCAGTGCCGGATAATCACGATATTCTTTTATTCCCTCATATGCCTTATTTGTAAAGTAGTCATGGATGTGAGTAGGGTTATTCATCATTCCTTCGTTAAACATAAGACGTCCCATTTCCAGCTCAAAAAAAGAATCTATTCTTCGATTTGCCATTGTGCTCTATTACTCCTGGAGATGATGCCCTATTCTCATGCTATCCAGTGTCATTAAGATGCCCGATATATGTAATATGTATGCCCGAAAGGTGATAAGCTAGTGTGGAAATATACACTATACTTTTAACGTACAGTAAGACTCGCCTCGAGTCAATAACATCGTATAGGACTTAGATGAATGTCGATTAGATTGCTTAGGTATTAATATTCCTCAGATGTCAAAGCTATTACTAAAAGGAAAATATCCTACTTTACTTAGAGGAGGTGAAGTCATTGCGGATGTGCTTGTATTTGGAACGCCTGGGATTGGAGTATTAGATTGTGTTGGTTTACTTCCTTCTCTACAACCTCTCAGCATCAACACGAATACTGCGGGTAGAGGAAATGATATTGTGAGCTTCAAGTTAATCTCTCTACACTTAACTATTCACTAAACAGGCCCCTAAAAAGGTAGTAATTAAGCATATTCATATATATATTCAGTTATTAATATTGAATATTATGGAGTTTATTATGAATTCAAAAGTTATCGGTATTATGTTGATATTAGGTCCAATTCTAGTTATGGGTACATGGCTGTTGGGAATGGTTCCTGATACATCAGAGGTGTCCCCATCTGATGCTATGGCTACTATCTTAGCAGAAAAGACTCAAGCCAATATTGGTTCAGTGCTTCAGATTTTTGGAGTCATATCTATGTTTACTGGACTTTATTTTCTAGCAAGGTCATTAAAAAGTGATAATGTCGTAAGCAATCAATTAGCTGAAATAAGTGGGTTATTACTTCTACTTATTGTACCAATATGGGTCGTTTTTATGGGTTCATGGTCAGCAGCTATAGATATGGCTGAGAAATACGGAAATGATGTTGGCACAACAATAATAGCATCTTCTATTGCGTTTGAAATGGGCGGAGTGTTGTTGATAGTTGGGCTATTTATGTTGGGCATATCACTAACTATTCTAAGAAAGTATAAGGGAGTTATTGGAGCGCTATTTATTATTACGTCAGTATGTGCTTTTATTGATGTGATATTCGACATCGAAGCCGCTGCAATTATAGGTTGGCTTGGTATGTTCCTGACGACATTAATAATGGGTATATTAACGACACTACAAAAAGAGAATCACCCTGAAGCATAAATTACTAATTTAAGAGTGCTATGAAGCGAGGAAAAAATTTGTCCGATGTCGATTTCTTTGCAGTAACAACTCAAGTAACTTTTGGGCATCTTATTGCAGAAGATATTTCCTTGAATATAAGTCAGCGTGTCAAGACAAGGGTTCTGGTTTAAATTCAATACTACCCATCACCTATTATCACTTACCATTCTTCTAGCTGATACCAATAGGAATATGCTGTTCCCAGGGTTAATGAAACGTAACCAAGGTGATAGGGAAACTCACACCTGTTTTGTTTGGACTTTGGTTGCAACCGATACTCCCGATCAGATTCAGCCACGAGCAAATGGCTAAAGTCATGAAGTCTCTCAAATGCTGGAAGCGGGTCTTGAATGTCCGAATATGCCATTACTATATCAATAGGAACATAACCCTGACATATACAGAATATCTTTTGTTCTTCGTCTGTTCGATTAATAATATAATCACCTTCAAGAGAGAAGAATTCAATATTGTTTGGATCAACCCTAGACCGTTCGCCCCTGTCGAATACTGGTTGACTCTCTTCGAAATATCTTAATTCCCAAGAATAAGGGAACTCATCACCAGACTTTATAACGCCATAGGTAGCTATTGAACTTTTCTCAGGTACGAACAGATCCGTAGTGCCAATACCTAACCAATTTATTGGCATCTCGCCCTCTGCCAAGCCTTCTTCATCAAGTGCAATTAGCTTGAATACGGGAGCCCGTAGAAGTTCGTCATTCGGGTTTGTTATTACAACAAATACATGATGTGAATATTTGTCATTCACCGTATCTGGAAGCACTTCAACATCTACAGTCATTGGAATCCAAATAGGTGTTGGTACAGCAGTCGGAGCAGGTTGAGCTGTAGCCGCAGCCGCAGGTACAGCTGTTGCCACCACACTTTCCACCTCCTTTATCACTTTCTCTCGACCCACAGTTACCACCACTGCCACCTTAGCAGGTCGAGCAGTTGGCGCAGACTTAGTAGGTACCGCAGTCGCAGTAACAACTACCACAACCGTTTGTACAACTATCTTCTCTACTACAACTTCCTTCTTTGGGACACCCATAATAGGAATTACCTTTGGGACAGGGGTGTAAGTTGGCATAGGTGTGTATGTAGGTAACGGAACGAGTGTCGGCAACGGCTCTCTATCGCTACAGGCTGTAACAGCCAGAGCCACGACTACAAGTAACATTAACGTTAGATATCTTATTGTAGAAGCCATTTGTTCGATTATAAGTCAGTGTGTCAAGTAAAGGTATAACACGTACGAACTAAACGAGGAACCCCCCTTAATTCGTTTTATTCGTTTAGTTCGTAACAGGACGACGTGAAAATAATGTCAGCACTGAGTAATTCAGATCCACGAACATATAGAGAAGAGTGTGCGAGAGCAAAGGTAGCCCTTGAATTACTACAGGTGATTGGCATCAAGGAATACGCAGTAAAGACTATGTACAAACATACCAACCAAGATGATGGTCTTATGAGTATCGTAGATTTAGCCAAGATATCTGAGAGTTATAAGAGAGAAGCGGAGTTAGAAGACGAATTATTGCAACAATTATGACCCAATGTCTGTACAAATGAGAACTTAGATTACTTTATGTGGTGCTACAGGCGTTAAGTGGTGAACAGCACTGGATTTCTTAATTCCGGTGCAATCTGGTCAGCTGTCAGAGGGTAGGCTTCCTTCTTGTACACTTGGATTCTGTGTGATCCAAAGTCAGGTATCAACATGTGCCCTTCTTGGTCTACTTTTACCGATATAGGACCTCGAAATCGCTTCCCTTCCTCGATGTATGCCATGTCACGAAGTCTTAGAGTGACGGGGTTTGCTAGGACGTATTGGCGTCCTGATACTGATAAGTTGGCATCGCCCCTGAATCCTTCTATGTAATGTCCTGTTGAGTTAAATAGCTGTATTCGATTGTTCCCCCAGTCCGCGACATATATATCACCGTCTTTGTCCACTGCTATTCCCGTAGGTCTATTGAACTCTCCAGTTCCCACTCCTGTTATACCGAAGTTCATAAGAAAATCTCCGTTGTTAGAGAATTTCTGTATTCTGTCGTTGCGCCAATCAGCAACATAAATATCGGATAATTCATCGATAGCTATTCCCCATGGCATATTAAGTTCGCCTGCATCGCGTCCAAAAGACCCAAACTGATTCATAAAAATTCCATCGCTAGTGTACTTCTGTATACGATGATTTAATGGGTCTGAAAGATAAATATTTTGATCAATATCGAATGCCATACCTGTGGGCCGGTTAAAACATCCAGGCTGATTCCCTTTAACCCCCCACGAAGTATTTACGGATCCTTTGCTATTAAAAACAAAGACTTTATTATGAGCTTCATCTGAAACGTAAATATTTTCGTCTTTATCGCAGAGTATCGACGAGGGCCATTTTAGAATACCACTTCCTATAGTTCCCAAATTATCATCTTCCCAATTGATGAGACGCACTTCAGTGCCCAAGGTGCCTCTACAAAGGACATAAATTGTGCCCGAGGGCCCGAGAGCAATGTCGACGGCATTGGATGTAACTCTCCGCATACCTAGAGTCATATGATAAGGGAAACCTGATCTCAATAACGCGTAAGGCCTAGCCATAGTTTTACCTCATTTTGATATGATTACTAAGATTAATACAAAGGTGTCCGCCAAGCGCACGGTTAAATTAACAGGCAAGTATTGAGTCTATCAGTTAAAAGGGTAGATCTGTTCATAGTTGCCACCGACTATGGGGTTGGCTTCGATCCCCAGCCATTGTTCAAGGATGGTACCGTACACTCCTCTAAAATCTATCGTATGCTCTAAATCTTCTCCCTTTGCCCAGTATTTACTGCCTAGTCGAGGATAAGTAGAGTAGAGCCCTCCCTTTACATGATCTCCTATGATGAATGCACCACCTCCCGATCCATGATCAGTTCCGCTCCCATTGTCTTTAACCCGACGGCCAAATTCAGTGAATACGAGCATGACAAGGTTGTCTGCTGCGTGATGAGATCTTAAATCGTCGAAAAAGTCTCTGATTGAGTTAGACAAATCTTGTAGGAGTTTTGGGTGGGTGGGATTTTCGTTGGCATGTGTGTCATAGCCTCCTTGCTGGGTATAAAACACACGGGTGCCCAAATTGGCTATGTGGACTCTGGCTATATCTCTGAGACTTTTCGATATCGGGTTGTCAGCATATTCTATGTTAGAGTCATATCTTTCAGGTGCGATTTTTAGGCGGTCAGCTCCTCTGAGGACATCTGTGCCTGTACGTGACAGATATTCCATTACAGGTCCGGTTCCAATTGCTTGGCCATACATATCCTTGAAAATCTGCAGTGCCTCGTCACGTTGAGTTAAGTCAGATATGCCGGTCATTAGACCATAGGTGTCCAGATCGCTTACGGAAGTAACGGGCACCCCAGGAGAGGCCATAGCACGAGGGAGACCCACCCCGAAATTAATGCCTGTCAATTCGTCTTCAGCGTTTGGATCTAATTCTTTCAGTACTTGGCCGAGCCAGCCTTCGGTTACCACTTTGTCTGGTTCGCACGTATGCCAGATATCCATACCTCTAAAGTGAGATCGATTGGAATTTGGATATCCAATGCCTTGAACTATCGCGACATCACCATCATCATATAAATCCTTCATGGCTGCGAAATTAGGGTTGAATCCGAGTTGGTCATCTAGGGGTAAAATTTCTTTTTCGGGTATCCTCACAAGTTGTCTATTGTCGTAATAGGTCGAACTGGTGTAAGGGATAATTGTATGCATGAAATCATTTCCACCGGAAAGCTGTACAACAACAAGAACAGGCGGTTTACTTATGTCTACCATCTATTCGAACCTCCTCTGAGTTCATTCTACAATTAACAATTCTTTTACTGATTGGTTTTTTAGTTATTGAGTTACTCAAATTGGTATTCGCGCGACGCAACTATCAGTTGTAACATCCGTTTGATCTGGTTTCCACTTATTTCTATTTCACTTGCATTATTAAATAGGAGTTCCCCACATGCATTCGCGTAGTTAAGAAGGCCATCGTAGGTTTCTCCTTTGACTTCTAATGGCCCTGCTAAGTCTAGACATTTATGGACGAATTCATATGGAGTTACACTGTCTCCATTTGAGGCTTGTATTCTAGAAATGATTTTTTGTATTCCTGGTTTATCAATATCGTTAAGCTGGTTAACCGCAAAGTTTATACGTTCGTTCAAGGTTCCGCCATCAATCCATTCCTTACCTGTGTGCCACCCTTCCACAGTGGGCGGATTCATTAGTTGTTGGCCCATTACCGTCGGAGCTGCTCCGAGTTGAGTGATGCCATCATCCGGAAATTTAAAAGTTCCCACTAATTTGATCGTCCCTGCAACGAATTCGGCAGGGCTTTTGACCTTTTTGAACATCGACTTTTTGAAGAAATCGGCATTAAATAGGACTCTAAGCATTGAATTTATGTTACCGTCCGAATTCATATAAGTGTCTTCCAATATCTCGATTGCATCCATGTCTTGAGGGGGTTCTAGCTCCCAAGATGGAATTTGAGGTTCGTCCGCAACAAAAAAATTGTACAAGTGTCTAGATATGAATCGAGCAGTGGCGGGCTGTTTTACTATTATGTCGATGATGTTTTCACCGTTGAATGGTCCACTTTCACCGAGGAAGGTTTTCTCGTTTTCATCGTGATCTTCTGATACATATTTAAATTGAGATGGATAGTTTCCGTATGGATATAATGGAATCGGTTGGGTGAATGTCCATCCAGTAAATGCACGGGAAGCATTCTTGATATCTTCCTCACTATAATTACCAACACCCATGGAAAACAATTCGAGGAGTTCTCTGCCCCAGTTTTCATTAGGTTGGTCCTTGTGATTTTCACAGTTATCTAACCAGTAATTCATTGCCGGATCTTTAGCTAGTTCTAGGAGAATTGTTCTGGTGTCTGAAAGCCCCACCCTACGAAACATTTCTATTTGATGTATCATTGTGGGCGAATGCTCGCTTTTGTACCATCCTGTGGCGAAGACCTGATGCCAGAACAGAGTTATTTTTTCTACGAGGGGGCGCTGAGTATTTATCATTCGATATAGCCAACGACCAGTCCAGACTGGAAGAGAATCAAGATAAGTCAATTCCAAATAATATCGCTTCAGTATATCCTCTTCGATGTCGGGGAATCGTTCAGGATTCAGTAGATCGTCTACAACAGCCTCATACCCTTTAGCCATTAGTTCTTCAAGTTCGTCTCTGCTGGCTCCGAAGCCTGCACGGCGTATCAGATGAGCAATTAAAGCCATTTCGTCAGTGGCCACAACCTACCTCCTAGAAAACCCAATATGCAATCCATAATAAATTCCGGTAAGGGTGCTGTGTTTCTCGGTTATTCTACCCCAATATTTACCGAAGAGACAACCGGCGATATTGTTAGATGCAGTTCATTGTGCTTTATTAATATAAGGGAAAATGATCACCTAAAAAGCGAATCTCAAAGATGATCCACAATTGAATAACCATCATCCCAATAAATATGAACGCGAGATACATAGAACACATTAAGTGATTCACTCTAAATTAAGTCTGTAACTTAGTTTAACTTCTCAGAAGTGTCGCTTGGATCGACATTGAAACAAGCGCACTAGAAATTCATATGGAGAAATATTTGATAATCAAGTCCATTCTTCAAAGCAGCGTATTAAGTTCTTTTCAGAGCAGGAGTTTTACTTTTCTATGGATCTCAGATTGGTTTGTTCGAGTAGCAGAACAGATGGAATTTGTAGTATTGGGATGGTTCGTTTTAATAAAAACGGAGTCACCATTTATATTAGGATTCTATGCTGCTTTAAGGTATTCAGGTAATTTATTGGCTCCTATCTATGGTATTGCTGTTGATCGCTTTGATCGCAAAATTATTTTAATCTTTGTTAGGTCTACGTTCGTACTTCTAATATTGATAATGCTTATATTAATTGCGACTGACTCTCTTGAGATATGGCAGGTGTTCATTTTTACAGGTGTTAGTGGTATGGGTAGATCTTTAGACAATATAACTCGGCAGGCAGTAACTCCTGATTTGGTTCCGCGGGATTCTTTAATTAATGCCGTTGCTATGACTAGCAATGGGCGAAATGTTGCTCATATTATTGGTCCATTGATCGGAGGTATTCTTTTAAGCCAATTTGAGATCTCTTGGTCTTTCTCTGCCATAGTGATGGGATATACGTTGGGTGCAGTTTTTGTTTTATTTGTTACGCTTCCTATAAGAACGCCGGCTGGGATTGGGATGTCGGTTCGTAGCAATCTTTTTAGCACTGCGAACTATATTAGTAAGAATGATATAGTTTTCGCCCTGTTACTGGTGGCATTATTAACGAATATTACAGCATTGCCTCTTAGCGAAGGTTTAATGCCTGTGTTTGCTAAAAATGTTTTAGATACAGGTTCATCTGGTTTGGGAGCTTTGTTAAGTGCGTATGCGATAGGAGGATTCATTGGATCAGCCACTATTGCTTGTGTGCCTAGAATATCTCAGCCTGGCAGAGTTATAATACTTTCTTCATTTATATGGCATTTCAGTCTAATGTTGTTCGCTCAATCCAGCTGGTTTAGGATTTCACTTGGCATATTGGTATTTAGTGGATTGATGCAGTCTCTAACGATGGTAACAATGTCTATAACACTGCTGGCCGTAGCTTCACCTGAATTTAGGGGACGGGTGATGGGTGTACGTTCTCTAGCAGTTTACGGTTTACCAATAGGCTTATTAATCGCTGGAGCGTTAGCAAATTTGTATGGTGCACCGTTTGCTATCACGATGGATACGTTGGTAGGTATGTTATTAACAATGCTTATCGCTGTTAAATTTAATAGAGTTTGGCGTTCATAACGCTCGATCAGAGAAGATAGCCAAAGTTTTTACTTTTGATATCCATGACACTTCTTGAATTTCTTGGAACTTCCGCAGGGGCATGGAGCATTCCGCCCTACCTTACCTACAGAAAGCACCTTATCAATGGTGTTTCTTTCTGTCTGACAATTCGTACAAGTGCATGCATCTGGATGTTGACTATACCAATTTGGTCTATTCACTAGCCACTACCTTTTTCATTCAACCTACATTGCTAAATAAATAAGATCATTCATAGCTTGTGAACAATCACTGTTTGTGAACCCAGTCAGAGGATAAACGACATTTAACATTCGCACTTTTGACAGGGAATATCAGACTCGAGATAATCCAAGGTCTCTGAAATGCATAGCAGTAGATTACAGAGCCGAACTAATAAGTAATAAAGGTGTTGTATTTAGTATCCGTCCGCTCTAATGCAGGCCACCCAGTGGTCAGGACTTACCTCTCTTAGTTCCGGAATACCCGCCTGGCAATCGTCGATCATTTCTGAGCAACGTGTATGGAAAACACATCCCGCTGGTGGATTCATAGGACTAGGTACATCACCTTCCAAAATTATCCGTTCCCTCGTCGCTTCAACAACAGGATCAGGAATCGGCACAGCAGATAAAAGTGCCTTTGTATACGGATGTAGTGGGTTCTCATATAGTTCATTACGTTCCGCTATTTCAACTATGTGTCCCAAATACATAACGGCCACACGATCACTGATATGTCGCACTACGGAAAGATCATGAGCGATAAATAAATAGGTTAATCCGAACTGATCCTGTAGTTCTTCCAGTAGGTTAATCACCTGTGCTTGGATAGAAACGTCAAGAGCGGACACAGGCTCGTCACATACAATAAAGCTTGGGTTGACAGCTAATGCTCGGGCGATTCCAATACGCTGACGCTGACCACCGCTGAACTCATGCGGATATCTGTCGGCCATGTAGGGATTTAATCCCACTACGGTTAGTAGTTCAGAAACCCTGTCGCGATATTCTCCCTTACCGGATGTCATTTTGTGAACCTTTAAGGGTTCACCAACAATATCGCCACAAGTCATCCGTGGGTTAAGCGAACCGTAAGGATCTTGAAATATGATTTGCATTTTACGCCGCATGGCACGCATTGAAGAATTATCAAGCTGGGTAAGATCTTGGTTCTCAAATAAAACTTGACCAGCTGTGGGCTTGTAAAGCTGAAGTATCGCTCTTCCAGTGGTTGTTTTACCACATCCGCTTTCACCAACTAAGCCTAAAGTTTCACCTTTTTTTATGAAGAAACTTACGTCATCTACTGCCTTAACATCTGCAACTTTACGTTGAAGTACGATCCCAGAAGTAACTGGAAAATACATTTTTAGGTTGTTGACTTCTAGAAGGTTACCGTTACTACTTCCTTGATTATCTGCCATATTTAATCTCCCTAGCCCTTTCTAATTAGCTTCCTTAACAAGTTCATCCAGCTCTTTAAATCGGAGACACGCGGACATATGAATGCCTGCCACCGTGTTAAGTGTGGGTGTTTCCTGCAAACAATTATCGTTAGAGTATTTGCACCTAGGTGCAAAACTACAACCGGCCGGAAGATTTACCAGGTCCGGTGGCATCCCGTCTATAGGATCCAGCCTTGTCTTCATAGCTTCATCAAGACGCGGCACAGATTTTAATAATCCTATTGTGTAGGGATGTTTAGGATTATGGTAAATCTCTTCTGCTGTGCCAGTTTCAACAATTTTACCGGCGTACATTACATTCACTCTATCAGCATAACGTGCAACGACACCTAGGTTATGAGTGATGACTATCAGAGCCGTGCCAAATTCTTTGGATAGACCTTGCATCAATTCCAGTATTTGAGCCTGAATAGTTACATCCAGAGCAGTCGTGGGCTCGTCAGCTATTATCAGCCTAGGATTACAACTAAGGGCAATTGCAATCATTACTCGTTGCCGCATGCCACCACTGAATTGGTGCGGATAGTCTTTGATGCGGCTCTCCGCGTCGGGTATTCCTACTGTTCTGAGGAGTTCTATGGAGCGATTTCGCGCTTCCTCTTTATTCATTTTTTGATGTAGTTCAAGGGTCTCTGTGAGTTGCCGTCCTACTGTTAGAACCGGATTGAGAGATGTCATTGGTTCTTGAAATACCATCGCAATACGATTACCGCGAATATGCCTCATATCAACATCAGCGAGCTTGAGAACATCTTCTCCATCAAATAGTACTTCCCCCCCTACGATTCTGCCAGGAGGATTTGCAACAAGCCTCATGATGGATAGTGCGCTCACACTTTTACCGCATCCGCTCTCACCAACTATTCCAAGGATTTCTCCCTCTTCGAGGTCGTAACTGACGCCATCAACCGCCTTTACCACACCGTCCTGTGTGAAGAAATGAGTCCTAAGATCATTAATTTCCAATAATTTTGCCATTAGGCATATCTCCCTTTACAAAACCTATTCCTCAGTACTGGCCACTAACACGGATAAAGAACCGCAATTCGCCTTCTCAAGAATTCGATTGCTCGCCAGATACATTTATATAAGTTGCCTGACTTGAAATAATTACAAGCCCACATATTTTAGCTGAAACAGGACAGGAAACGCAAGAAAGCTTCTTTCTGTAGCTGACAGCAATCAAAACTGAGCCTTATTCGTCACTATTTAACAATTGTTTTCATAGCCGCTTTAATAATTTCAACACAATCCTCAATTTTATTTTGAGATGTGTTAATCATTATATTGAATAAATGCGGATCGTCTGGACCGTCAATACCAAAATGTTCTTTAAAGAAATGTTCTCTGGACCGGTCTCTAGACTCAAGGCGTAAGGCGGCCTGATCTCTATTCACTGATTCAATCTCCATAAGGCGAGTTATGCGATCCTCAGTGCTGGATATTATCCCTACTCGAAGTACCTTAGGTTCATCTTTAAGGATGATGTGTCCACCTCTCCCTACAAATATAACGTTTCCTTGTTCCGCCAGATCGTGGAAAACGGACCGCAGCCCTTTTAAAAAATCCCCTTCATTTGGAAGACTTGCAGTTAAACTTGGTTTCAGATCCTCGTATTCACTGGATAGAAATGCGGCCAAGCCTGGGCCAAAATAAGGATCACCGCCGGCACCTGTTATAGCAGAGCGTTCAAGAACCCTTTGTAACATGCCGGAAAGTTTTTCTCCAAAGCTAGGTGGACGATCCTCTTTACGGGACAATTCCTGCACAGAGGATCCGATACGTTTTGCTATCTCGGCTAGCATTAATCTGTCGACGTAATCAGCGTTTAACTCTTCGCTGAGTAAAGGTCCCAAAACCCGAGCTCCCCCTCCTGTCATACCACCCAGTGTGATTACTGACATGATCTCAACTCCTTATATATTGCATGAGCAGGCTTCTAATTAAGTGGAGACGTATCATACAATTTGCCGCTACTCATATCTGATGTCGAAAGGCCAGAATCTTGGGTAGCATTCTCTAATTCATCCACATGGGCATTCCAATGGCGTGCCATCATTGCCAAACGATCTTTAGCTGACTGCCTGCCAACATCCTGACGTACCATTACTATTGCGGAACTATCAACAAGATTTTCGAAGGCAATAACTAACCGGGCTTGCAACTCGCGAGCTTCTGTCATGAGGCTTTTCATATCGACTCCAGCTACTCTACCTATCGCTCTTGCATTCATTTCGTCTGTGGAAGCATATATCGTAAGTGGGTCGCCGCCAGACGATACAGATTCCATTCCTTCAGCCGTTGCTCTATGCCAATAGATTAGGTGGCATAGAACTTCTCTAGAGGTCCAAATACCTATCTTTGGGTTAGAAGAGTCACCTACTACTTCTAAGTATCTGAGACCGCGTTCCACAGACTTTTTAAGAGTAGCGACAACGTCACTTTCTGACATTTCTTTACCTCCTGATGCGAGATCTGTACGGTTTCGTATAGCTATACAGTTAAGTATTTTTCATGCGTTCTAGCAAAAATTCGGGGAGTTAAATCCAATACCTGATCATCAGAGTTAAGAATAGTTGAGTATTGCAGATATGCATCCAATTCCATACCAAAATGATACGGACTTCTATTCATTTCTGTGATTATATCTCCTACGGATGTTTTTGTCCTACTTGATGCCGTACAAAGTGCTTCAAGGCCTTTTATGTGAGTAAGTAGTACAGTTTCTTCCATTATCGGTTTACCCATACGCTTTAGTTCCTCATTAACTATACCACGTATAAAAGGTCCGTTACCGTAGAAGAAATCTTCAAGTGCCACCACCATACCCGATAACTTAGAGGTTTCGTTGGATTTTTTGCTTTCAGCCTGTTTAAGGGTGCTCTGCAATTGTACTATGGTCTCGACTAACCCTCCTGGCCTAGCCAGATCTCTCCGAATTTGTTCTGGATCCCCGGTCGTTCTACTTAATGCTCCGAAAGGACGCGTCACGGAAGTCATAATCAAGACTGTATCTGTGTCATAAATCGACCAAAATCCTCTGTTGAACGTTATTTTTTTCTCCGGCATGCAGTCTTTTAATAAGACTCCGATATATTCTTGGAGCGAACGACCTATTAAGCGTATAAACTCTTTCCTGTTTAGCTCTATGAGATCGTAGTAGAGGCCGTGAGTTATCCTCCTTAGCAAATATGCTGGGATTGGTATCATATATTCGCTACTCGTTATCTGGATAACCGGAACTTTACGCAGAGGGTTTATGCTGTAGGGTTCAAAATGAGACTGCTCCGTGGGAATTCTCAGTAGAGATTTGTAGGAGTTAGTATCACAAGCTGTCAATCTAAGAAAACTCTCTAACTTATTTGTCTTTACGTTTAAAGATCTTGCCATTTTTGAAAGAGTAAATGATAGACCAGGTTTTTCTACTGACATTTTATAGATGCTGTATCCAATCTGCCAGAATTCGGCTGTACTGAGTCCGAATCGATTTTCAAAATCCAGTTCGAAGTCGAATCCTAAATCCTGTTTAATTTTGGGCGCTATATCGTGATAAATATATAGTGAACGGGCAATATAACTTCTATCTTGATCTGGCATTCGTTGATAAGCGAGACGGTGTAGAAATGACATAGCATTAGATGGAACAGGCGTGCCTAGAATTGAGTTAGGTGATTCAATTATAGAGGACACCATGTCAAGACATAAATTTAAAGAAGAAGTGGTTAATGATTTCTCTCCTAGCTTACCATTCGTTGATGCTTCTATGAGTATTCTTAACAATATTCCTAGTTTATGATCATTAAATCGAGGAGAAGTGTCTTTATTTTGTATTGTAGACAGATGAGAAATTGTCTTAATAGCTGCCTTGATGTCGAGGCTCTTTATTAGCGCGTTAAGCGCTGGCCTCATGTCGTAACCAGTAGAATAGTTGGTTAGTTCTGACATTTGTTTCCCCTCATTCGATGCTTTTAATATTTTACCAGAGAAAAGAGCTTGTAACCTGATAAAGTCTCTCTAGCATTTAATTCCGTTAGTTCAACTAATACAGCGAGTTCAGCTACAGTCCCACCGCTTAACTCTATCAATTTAATGGCGGCAGCCATAGTTCCTCCAGTTGCTATCAGGTCATCTACAATTAAAATATTCTGACCTTTATCCACAGCGTCTGTGTGGATTTCCAGAATACCTGTTCCATACTCCAACTCATAATCTGTCTGCCTTGTTTCTAATGGTAATTTGCTCTCTTTACGGAGGAGTATTAACGGTTTATGCAATCTTAGGGCTAGAGGCGCTGCCAGAAGGAAACCTCTGGATTCGATGCCACAAATGGCGTCAACTCTATCCGTAACATAATGATCAACTAATAGATCAATCGCGTAGCTAAAGGCCTCATCACTTTTTAGCAATGGGGTTATGTCTTTGAACAACACTCCCGGTGAAGGAAAATCAGGAACATTTCTAATGTAATTAGCTAGTTTCAATAAACCACCCTCTAAATTACTTTATTGAGTTAGGGGGAAAATTAAGCATGTGATAAAGAATTTCATTACATACTGCAAATGATAAATCCGAGTTTTGAGAAGGTCAAGTTCCCTCTTACATTAAACCCGAATTATAACATCCTCGAGGCTATCTATATCAGGATGTCATAACAATGAATGGTTAGTTTGTAGGATTCAATAGTGAAGTAATGCGGATTCATATATTGGCTAATTGTGGAACTTGTTCCTTAGGCTGCAAAAGTTTCTAACATACAATACAATACACTTGGCTCGGAATGGGTGTAGTGAAAAATAGATTTGGAGAATCCTATGAAATTTAGTAATTTTCTGTTCCCTGAAAGTGAGTCTGCTGATTCAGATTATGAAATACTAAGTGATACATTGAAAGAGGCAGAATTATCAGAAGAACTCGGTTTTGAATACTTGTGGCTTGGGGAGCATCATTTCGATGGTACATGTTCGTATGCTGACCCGGTTACTTTTGCCGCCGCAGTAGTAGCGCGTACTAAGAGGGCTAAAATAGGATTTGCTGCGGTTCAGACTGCTCTACATCATCCAATAAGATTAGCTGAACAAGTAGCACTTCTTGATAATCTAAGCGGCGGCCGGATTATTCTAGGTACGACAAGAGGGACGGCCTTTAACTTCTATGAGTATAGAGGCTACGGTGTAAATCCGGAAGAAGCACAAGAGCGCTTGATGGAAGTGGAAGAGATACTCAGAAAGGTGTGGACCTCTTCCAATTTTAAATACGAGGGTAAACATTGGCAGTTGGAGCTCCCGGTATTAAGGCCTAGCGTTTATCAAAAACCTCATCCACCTATCATACGAGCTGTTGCCGGTGAAAAATCTCTACAAGAGATGGCTCGGCAGGCCCGGCCTTTCATGATGGTTTTACACCCGTTCGATGTCACAGAGCATATGATAAACCTTTATAGAGACACAATGATTGCTTCAGGACATGGGCTTGATGTGATCCAGCAGTGTCTAGCAGACTCCTGGATATGGCGAAATATAGTAGTCGCAGAAACCGATTCCGAAGCTATGGCCATTGGACTGCCTGCCTTTGAAACCATGAAAACTCGCTCTGGAGCAACACGAATCGGCCTGTTGAGCAAAAAAGAAAAAGATTCAATATCAGGAGATCTAGGGGGTGCAAGGCATTCTTCACAACATGGCCTGATTGCTGGTTCTGCAGCTACCGTTTGTGAAAAGTTAGAGGACCTGAAGAAACTTGGTATAGGGGGGATTATCATACATTTCAGACTCGGCCCGATGTCATGGGAAGAGAATGAAAATAGTCTACGCTTGTTCGCTAGCAAGGTGGCACCAGAGTTCGAATAACATTCTTTAGAGAAAATGGCTTCTCTGGAGATATTCAACCAATAATAAATTCTGAAATAAATTCTGACATCGTTTTTTCATTGGCATGGCTAGGCATGCGTTGATATAATGGTTCAACATGGTCATCAGTCGAAAGAAGAAACCACACATTTATCGGAAATCCAATCTAAAAGGAGAGATTCATGATTTCTATTTTTGTAACGATACAGGTTAAACCTGAATATATGGATAAATTTAAAGCGGCCAGTTTTGGAGATGCTCATGGAGCAGTTAGAGATGAGCCTGGTTGCTACAGATTTGATATACTTCAGGACGAATCAGACCCCTATCGTATTCATCTTTATGAAGTTTATCAAGATGAAAATGCCATTGAAGCTCATAGGAATGCGCCACATTACTTGAAATGGAGGAGTATTATCGACGACATGGTAGAGGGAGATTTTCAGAGGATCAAAATGACTACTATATTTCCCTCGGACGAGGGCTGGCAACAACAGAAACCACACCTCCTTAAGTGGTAGTTTTATAGTGATAAATTAGGTGAAATTATGAGAAAAAATGATATGAAACGAAGGCTGAAAGCAGGTGAAGTTTTGCTGGGAGCTTTCAACACCCTGCATGCTCCGTCAGTGTTGGAAATACTAGGTCTAGTCGGCCTTGATTTTGTAATTGTTGATGCGGAGCATACATCAATCACACCGGAAACGGCGGAAGATCTTTATCGTGCAGCAGAGCTAAGAGAACTTTCGGTGGTGACTAGGATCGGAGAGAATTCGCAACAGGTTATTCAAAAATTTATGGATGCAGGTTCACAAGGTGTGCTGATACCTCTAGTTAACACCCGTGAAGAAGCGCAGAGAGTGGTTGATGCGGTTAAATATCCACCCATAGGCAAGCGTGGATTGGCGGGCTCTAGATCTGCTGAGTGGGGTTTAACTAGTATACCAGCAGATTACGTTACTGAGTCTAATTTAGAAACGTTGATAGCTGTACAAATAGAGACTAAAGAAGGCATCGAAAACTTCGATGATATAGTAACAGTGAACGATGTTGACGTTATTTTCTTTGGACCTTCAGATATTTCAACTTCATTGGGGTATCCGGGAGAATTGCGACATCCTGAAGTACTGTCCATTATTGAAACTTTAGGAGCCAAATCAATCTCTGCAGGCAAATCAGTTGGGACGATAGCTCGTGACCGAGCCGAAATTCAGTATTGGAAGGACCGAGGATTTCAGTGGTTATGTACGGGTGTTAGTGGATTCCTGACGAACGGAATTCGAAGCTATATTAGTGATTCTTGATGACCCGCATGTTATGTCCAAACCAGTCCGTGTTTAAATTAGTAGGTTTAGGAATCCTATAGAAATATCATAAAATCAATTGATGAATACTGGGAATTCTCATAAGTAGTTTTGGAGTGATGCCATGGCTGATGGTAATTTATTTAGAAAAGCTTGGTCTAGATTTGCTACAGGCGTATCCGTGGTAACGACTATCGAAAAAGATGGGAATGTTCATGGGATGGCAGCCAATGGTATTGCCTCTGTATCGTTGAATCCTATGCTCGTCCTTGTATGTGTTGGTCACAATCGTAATTCATATGCTCTAATCAAAAACAGTGGCCGGTTTTGTATAAATATTCTCACCGAAGACCAGCAAAATGTTGGGGAATACTATGCAAAACCTCCTGAAAAACGAACCACAGATACCCCGGCGACTGTCGTATATACTAACAGTGGTTCAGCTTCTTTAGAGGGCTCGCTCGCCTCAATGGACTGTCAGGTTGTTAACGAGTACGTTGCTGGTGACCATACGGTTTTTATTGCCGAAGTGGACGAGATAACTTTGGGCGAAGGACGACCGTTAATTTTCTTTGAAGGTAAATGGGATTCCCTTGCAAGTAGTTAATGACTTCAGTGGTAAACAGTGGGTTACGTATGGAGACTCCCGATCACTAACTTATCCAATTAGATATTTACGTATATTGTTGAGTCGCAATCTCTCTTCTTCGTTAACATTTGGATAGGCCTCCCCTTTAGCTCTTATACCGCCGGTGAACTTAGGGGGACGTTTTTCGAGGAACGCTCTTCTACCTTCATCGCCATCAGTACTAAGCTGCGTAAGTAGGGAATTCATCAATGTTTGTACTCGCCACGCTTCAGTAATTGGGATGTCACTAAATCTTATAGTGAATTCCTTCATCATACGAACTGCTAAGGGAGGCAAACCCGCAATATGGAGAGCCAATTCTTCAGCCCGTTCCATTAATGAATTATGAGGAACTATTTCATTAATTAGATTAATTCGGAGCGCTTCTTTGGCATCGAAAGGTTTATCGGTTAGAAGTATCTTCATAGCGTCGACATGCGAAATCTGTCTAGTAAGATAAGTTGCTCCCGGTCCTCCTCCTACCCAACCTTGACTTAGAAGTGCAAATTTAAATCTGGCATGCTCTTCACAAGCTAGACGAATATCAGTAGATGTTAAAGTGAGATAAAAACCGGCACCAGCTGCCCACCCGTTGATCGCACCTATAACTGGTTTCCATACCTGTGGATAATGGTCGCCCAGCCTACCGTCAACGCCTATACGAGCTTGATTAACGGTACCGGATGGAGGCCAAAACACCGATTCAGCCCGAACTCTATCTTGTTCATTTTGAGTAATGTCTTCTCTGACCGCCAGATTGTGGCCGGCGCAAAAATGTCTATCGCCGGTACCGGTTAGAATGGCTACCCTTATATCTGGATCTTCCCATACAACCCTCCAAGCCTCCGTTAATTCGTCGGAAGTTTGACGGTCTAATATATTTGCTTTTTCTGGATTATCAATCGTTATGTACGCCACTTTTTTATCTTTTCTGAAATTTATCCCCATTAGATCAATCCTTTTTTAATAAATAATCTTTTCAGCTATTAGCAGCTCTATTTCAGTTTCTGTTAAACCCAGTAATTCACGAAAGACGTAATCATTGTGTTGTCCAAGAACTGGTGCACCCGTTAAATAAGGTTCTTTTTCTTCTTTAAAGCGCCATCCTAGACTTGGCATTTCTCTTGTTATGCCGTCACTCGATTCAATATTTTTAAAATAACCGCCTTGCCGCAATTGTTGATTTGCGAAAACTCTTGCGATATCAAGAGATGGTCCAGCCGGTATGCCGGCATCCTGCAATATTCTCATAGCGTCGTAATCATTGGCTGTTTCAGTCCACTTTGTGATTGCGTCGTTAATTTGACTCTGGTGATTCATTCGCCCTGCAGGGTGAATGAATTCTGGATTGTCACCTAGGTCCGTACGGTTAATCACATTGCAAAGAGACAGCCATTCGGTGTGGGTGTTAATCACAATCGCTATCCACCGGTCATTACCGGCGCACCTATAAACTCCGTGAGGAAAAAGCCAATCGTCCGAATTTCCTTGGGGCTCCTTAACTCGATCATTCATCTGGAAATCCAGAAGAGCTTCGGGAATGGCGGCTGTTAAAGCCTCTGCCATCGAAAAGTCTATATATTGACCCTGGCCTGTTATCACTCTATTACTTAAAGCTGCGCTAATCACCATCGCTAGTTCCATCCCTACCCAAGGGTCCGCCCACAAGCCACCTTTGATAGGTGGCTTGTCTGGATGGCCAGATATAGAGTTCCAACCCGTATAATATTGTAGGAGGCTGCCGTAGGCAACATATTCTTTATCCGGTCCAGTATGGCCGGTTCCTGATGAGGCGATCATAATAATATTGGGGTTATCTTTACGAATCACTTCATAACTTAGTCCGAGTCTCTCTATAACTCCATATGCAAAATTTTCAATCAGGACGTCCGATATGGAAATAATATCTTTCGCAAGTTCTACTCCTCTTGATTTGGATATGTTAAGAGAACCATATAACTTTGATTGATTATATGCTTGGAATGGCGCTCCACGAGTCGAAGGATCCGGACGGCGGGCGCTACCTATTTTGATTACTTCTGCACCCATAGTAGCCAAGAATCTTGTAGCTGTGGGGCCAGCTATAATCCAACTTAGATCTATAATTCGTATTCCTGACAGAGGTAGATCATTCATATTAATTCGTGGGTTTCAATAGTAACTGATTGTGCTCACCGAGTACTGGAGCGGGACGAGCATCTAGAGGTAGTGGGCAATTTGATAGACTATATGGAGCGCCTGGATAGTTATATACACCGGCAATAGGATGGTTTAATTCCATAAAGAATTCTCTTTCTTTTAGATGAGTATTATTGAACAAATCCAAAACTGTATTAACCGGGAAACAAGGAATCCTCTTTTGTTGCCCCCAGTTCGCTATATCATTTTTAGAGTGGTTACGACTCCAGTTACTCATTAGTTCCCATAGTTCGGGTGAGTTGGCTTCTCTGTCTTCGCGAGTTTTAAATCGTTTCTCATCAGACCACTGAGGATTACCCAAGATATCAACCCAACGTTCCCACTGAGCTTGCTCTCTGGGTGATATAGCTACATATCCATCGTTACAGGGAAGAATGCCACCTATAGCAGCCACCATGCCACCCGTTGCAGCCTCTTGTAGAGCACTCAACGACCTGGGAGGTGCAGGTTTCCCATATGAACAGTTGGCTAACCCACTTATTAGTTGTGTAACCATGGATTCATAGGAGGATATCTCAATATGGCATCCGTGCTTCGTTACGAGTTTCCTATACAGGGCCATCATGCTTGCAGTAGCAGCTGCCATCCCTGCAACAAAATCTGATTGATGGCCACCGGCTCGTATGGGAGGATCGCTGTTAGGTTGATCCACTGGACCAAGCAGGCCATGAGCATGGCTACTCATGTGGTAAAGAATTAGATCTGAGCCTTTGTATCCCGCGTATGGCCCCCAGTTACCAAAAGGAGTAATGGAAGTGAGTATGATCTCCGGGTTACAATCCCGTATTCTATCAGGATCCAAGCCTATCATAGAGCCAGGCAAGAAATTAGCAATCATGATGTCAACTGTCGGTACCATATCCATAAGTTGCTGGATACCCGAGGTCGTAGATAGATCAATAGTTACACCAAACTTGTTACAGTTTAGAGCCAGATAAAGGCCGCTTTTTTCGGGATGAGGAATGTCGTTGGGATACGGACCCATACCACGGGAATAATCCCCTTCGATAGGCTCTACTTTTATTACTTCAGCGCCCATCTGTGCAAATATTTTCCCACAATAAGGCCCCGATATTCCTTGGTCCAGTTCCAGAACACGTATACCAGGCAATAGGCCTCTTATCATCTAAAATCTCTCTTGGTTATTGCCGAGTTTCTCATAACTCAAAGTAACTTAATCTAGCACTTTTGCGATTAGAATAAACTATCCTTATAAATCCATTAATCGATAATGGGTAGGATTATATGAGAGGGGTTATCTTTATCGTGTAGAATTGTCTGATCAGCCTTCACGATCTCTGCATCCTGCCCGAAATCATTACCAGTGTTTGGATTTCTATCGAAT
>CAYSLK010000103.1:0-3431 GCA_964431885.1 uncultured Dehalococcoidia bacterium
AAGCTTCCAACTCTTCAATAGGCACATGTGAGGCCTTAAACCTGTAGTATCCTAAAGCACGCATTCCTCACTCATTCCGCGAATAGTATCCTTCTACAATTACTACAATAGGTTAGAGAAGTGGAACTCTTTGCACGTATATATTCGGAATTTGGCAGAACAATTCTACAGCCTTCACATAATCCTCTTTTTACCTTAGCAACTGCATATCCATTTTTTGCATTACGCAGAGATTCATATGTAGATACACTTGCTGTTGGTATAAACGGTAATAGTTTTTCTCTATCGGTTTGTAATTTGTTAATCTGAGAGGTGATTAAATCAAGATCGCTGGTTAATTTTGGGAGATCTACTGTAAATTGGTCTGCAAGTTGTTTGATTTCTTCGTCGATTGAATGTATTTTCTCTTGTATTTCATCCATTTTCATAAGGACAGTAAATAGATTTTCTTCAGTTATAACTTTCTGTTTTTCCAGTAATGTTTTCTCTTCTTGGAAGTTAGTTAACTCTCTTGGGCTTGTTACAGAGCCTCCATACAACTTAGCATCAGTCTCTCCAATCTTCTCAACAAATCCAGTTAGTTCGACTTCATTCCTTTTCCTCTCTAAAGTTTCCTCTTTCATCTCAGAGTTAGCAGTTTCTAATCCTTTTTGCAATTCCAACGATCTCGTTTTGTCATTAAGTTTAAATTGGATGTCATCCAAAGTTTTATTAAGACAGTGGATCTCTTGATCAATAGTTTGTAAATTGAAAATTAATTTAGCGGCTGCCATAGTATCCTATCTACAAATAATTTATTGGTTGGTATTTATAACAAGTCGTTTGTATTCTAAAGCAATAAAGCGTCTGTGACCATAGCAAGTTAACAGTAAATTTAGCAGTAATTTGTACTTATTTCTGTTACTATCTTTCTCAAACCTAATAATAAGTGTTTTGAACATCTTCTATTGAACCTAAATCCATGGCAACAAAGAGATTAATATCAGATTATGAAATACGAAAACCCACACCGACGATTTCCCAAAACCAAAATTATATGTACGATGGGACCTTCGACAGAGTCTCCTGAGATTGTAAGAGATCTTATAAGGCACGGTATGAGTATAGCCAGGCTAAATCTTTCCCATGGAACATTGGACAGTCACTCAAAACAGATAGAGTTGATAAGACATACAGCTGGCGAACTTAATACGCCCGTTGGTATTTTAGTAGACGTGCCTGGGTTCAAGTACCGTATAGGATCTATGAACCCAGAACGAATCGAACTACGTCCATCAGACGAAATAACTCTCACAAGTAGGGAAATTATTGGAGATTCATCCATAATCACTGTGTCACCACCTGGCATACACGGTGATGCAACGATTGGAGGCCCAATCTTAATCAACGATGGATTCATAGTCCTAAACGTTAAGGCGATAAATGGACTGGATGTGAAATGCGAAGTAATTATAGGCGGATACGTTTCCACGTTGAAAGGTGTGGCCACACCGGGTAAGTCTCCGTCCTATGACTTCCCGGGTGAGAAAACTCTGGAGGCCTTGTCTTTTGCAAATGATCTAAGAGCCGATTTTATAGCATTGTCCACGGTGAGAAACTCGAGTGATGTTTATACCATACGAAATCAAATCCTAGCAGACGACTATAATCCTTTTATCATTTCCAAGATTGAACGTTCGGACGCTCTGGAAAACTTTAATAGTATTCTTGAAGCAAGTGATGGCATTATGGTTGCTAGGGGAGATATGGGTGTAGAAGTCCCACTTTCTAGTGTTCCCGTTATTCAAAAAGACTTGATAGCTAAATGTAATGATGTAGGAAAGCCCGTCATTACGGCTACTCAGATGCTAGAATCAATGGTTAGTTCTACTATCCCAACTAGAGCTGAAGTTACAGATGTAGCGAACGCGGTATTTGATGGGACAGACGCGATTATGCTTTCCGCTGAGACCTCAATAGGTATGTATCCTATTCAAACCGTAAAAGTAATGTCGGAAATAGCGTTAGAAGCAGAGAATGTCTTGCCACATGAGTCTATTATTAAAAATAAGGCGGTGAATTTACAACCAAAGGTGGACGATGCAATAAGTTACGATGCATGCCGTACGGCCTACCAACTTAAGGCCAAGCTAATAGTTGCTTTTACAGAGTCAGGGAGTACCGCCGCTAGAGTTTCAAAATACCGCCCACACACGCCCATACTGGCACTGACACCAACAAAAATAACCCAAAATGTTCTCACTATTAATTGGGGAGTACTGCCAGTGATTGTTGACGGTTTGGAAAGTGTAGAAGATTTCTTCAATATTGGGCAACTTTCAGCATTGGGAGTAAATGATGTATCGACCGGGGATCTCGTAGTCCTAGTTGCCGGCTTGCCAATAGGAATACCAGGTGGCACTAATTTACTTAGGGTTATGAAATTACAATAATAAGTAGAGAAACTGAAACAATCAGACAAGGGTTAGACATTCCATTTTCTTACTAGTAAAATTGACCATTATATAGGTCATTACGGAGGGCGATAGTGCTTAAACTCTATAACACGTTGACCAAGAACACTATCCAAGTTGAGCCGGTACAAACGGGTAAGATCAAGATGTACACATGCGGCCCCACCGTATATAGAGACGCTCATATAGGTAATCTAAGATCATATTTAATGGCTGACTGGATACGAAGAGTTGTAGAAATACAGGGACTGCATACAACCCATATCAAAAACATTACTGACGTTGGGCATATGCGACAGGAAGTTTTAGAACAAGGTGACGATAAAGTTATAGCGGCGGCGTTAGCTGAAGGCAAGTCCCCCGCCGAAATTGCAGATTTTTACACAGAACGTTTCTTACGTGACGAAAAAGAACTGAACATAATATCGGCAGACGTATTTCCGAAAGCAACCGATCATGTAAAGGAAATGCTTGAGATCGTAGAAGAACTCGTTAATAAGAATCTAGCCTACGAAATTCAAGGAAATGTATATTTTGATGTTTCGGCATTCCCCGATTATGGGAAACTTTCAGGAAACGATTTAAGTGGGGATTTACTCGACGCTGTGAGGATAGAAACTGACCCGCTTAAGAAAGATCCCAGAGATTTTACGCTATGGAAGAAAGCCGAACCTGGAAGAGAACTTAAATGGCCCAGTACGTGGGGGGAAGGTTTTCCCGGATGGCATATAGAGTGTTCTGCAATGTCTATCAAATACCTTGGATCGCATTTCGACATCCACACAGGTGGAGTAGATAATGTATTTCCCCATCACGAAGGAGAAATTGCCCAAAGTGAAGGATACATCGGACGAGATGTGGTTAACCTGTGGGTGCATGGACAACATTTGTTGGCAGATGGGGTAAAGATGTCTAAATCATCTGGAAACTCGTTTATCTTATCCGATCTACACGACCAGTCTATAGATCCCTTGGCAT
>CAYSLK010000104.1:0-7152 GCA_964431885.1 uncultured Dehalococcoidia bacterium
ACACGGATTATATGCCCCTCCGAGGTGTACGAGATTCAATATGGCCCTATGGTCGTATTTCGTGGCATTTCGAATATAAACCCGAGGATCACGACGATGGTGAGAAGGTATTCCTAGGGCAGAAAGGTAAATTCAACGGCGACGACATTATTGATATTATATGTAAACAGGATGCCACAGCTAAATTCGTTGCCCGTCATTTATACCACTTCTTTGTAGCTGATGAACCACCCGTGCCTTCATGGCCATACACTCCTCCACGGGACCCAGACGCAATAAACCAACTATCCAAGGTCTACTTCGATAGTAATTACAATATCAAGGCTATGCTGCGTTCTTTGTTTAATTCCGACTATTTTAAATCCGAGAGCATAAGATATGAAAAAGTAAAAAGCCCAGCAGAACTCGTAGCTGGAGTTCTCAGACTAACAGGTGAACTCCAGAATCCAGGTCATGTTTCATATGAGCGTTCTCAGCAAATGGTCTACATGGGTCAATATCTTAATAACCCATCGTCAGTAGAAGGATGGCACGAAGGCTTGGAATGGATCGACACCGGAACATTGGTGGAACGAACAAATTTCGTAGCCCAGCAACTAGGAGACCTAAATAACAAGTGGGGTAAAACATTGGTTACCAAACTCTCCACCTATTCTGATGATCCTGTATCTCCAGAAGACCTTATTGATATATGTTTAGATGAAATCGGAGCTGTATCTGTTTCAGATGAAACGAGAGAGACATTGATTGACTATGCATCTCAAAATGGCAGAGTATCATTCAAGAATGGTCTAGGTAAAGAATCATTCTCTAATCTAAGTAACATTTTGCAATTGATAGCAACTACTTACGAATACCAGAGATCATAGTTTACTTTCAGGAACTTTGTGGAATAAAACAGAGGTTTCAGATTGAATAAAGTACAGTCTACAGCTAACGATAAATTTCTTAGATATAGCCTTACATTGGGACTATCAACCATGTCTGGGCGGGGCTTCTACTACCCTGTTGACAGTGTTATAGGTAAAGATGGAAACATATATGTTCTAGGCCGATCAAATCCCCAAGATCCGAGAGGTGTTCGCATAACGTCATTAAGCCTTGACAGCGAATTTTATGGTAATTTCGGCTCATTTGGATCTAAGGACGGTCAGTTTGTCTGGCCAACATCAATTGATATCGACAGCACCGGCCGTTTCTATGTTAGCGACGAATATTTAAACCGTATAACCATTTTTGATTCCGCGTGGAACTTCGTGGATAAGTGGGGTAAGCCTGGAGGAAATCAGAGTGAGTTTAACGGCCCTTCTGGCATCGCCATTGACAATAATGATTTTCTATATGTAGTTGATCACAGGAACAACCGTATACAGAAATTTACCACTGAAGGCGAATTTATTCTAAGCTTTGGAGAAGCGGGTAATAATAACGGACAGTTTGATCTTCCCTGGGGAATCGCTATCGGTCCAAATGATACTATATACATTGCTGACTGGAACAACGACCGTATACAGAATTTCTCATCTGACGGTCAATTTATATCTTCTCTAGGAAAACCGGGGCATGAAGATGGCGAATTCCACAAGCCTTCAGGTGTTGCAGTTGACCAAAGAGGGTACATGTATGTCGCTGATTGGGGAAACGAGCGGATTCAAATATTTGATCCAGACGGTAATTTTGTGATGAAATTAAGAGGAGAAGCCACCTTGTCCAAATGGGCAGAAGAATTTTTCAATATCAACGTGGAAGAGGCTGAAGCTAGAGATAAATCCAATCTAGAACTCGATATCGATCTTTTCGTCAATACACCTCACGAAGAATCAGCCCATATAGAGAAATTGTTCTGGGGACCAATCTCTGTAGAATTGGACTCTAGTGGTAGATTATATGTTACAGAATCCAATAGGCATAGAATACAAGTCTTCGAACCTAACTAATGATTTGTGACGGTACTGTCAGGATTTAAGAAGTTCTCCAGAACCTACCGTGATTTTGAAACAGAGTATCGCCCTTATATCGGGTCCAGATTGCAACTGATAACTAGCGGACAAACAATATTATACTTTAGTCAATAGCCGGTGCCCCATACATCTATTTCAAACTACATCCAGCCAGTTACGATAATAGAACTTATTGTCTGTGTCACCATATTGTTACGTAAAACAAATCTAATTTGGATGAGACGAACTATCTAATGGACAGCAGAGTTCACGTTAATCTTAAGCCGAGTTGTGGGAAAACAAGATTATGGATTGCTTTCACACTAGTTTGAGCGAAATCCATCGTCTGCTTTTTTAATGATTCTTCAAATTTCGGCACTTCGACATCAGCCAGGGTCACTATATTGTGGGCCTTACTATACTCGCTTGGAATATCATTAGAGAATCGTTGATCCGTCATGACTCCGTAAGCTAATGTCCAGGCTCTGGCTACCGCCTGCAAATCGTATCCGCCACCTCCCAGGGCAAGCCATTTACTATGCTTAAGGTTTGGTTTATTAAAGCCTCTAATGATTTGTTCGATACCTTGAACAGTAAGTGCCAGATGCGTAATAGGATCTCTAAAATGAGAGTCTATACCTAACTGTGTTACTAACACATCCGCATTGAAAGCCTCTAGAAGAGGTGGAACTATCTCATTAAATGCCCATAAATAAACGTCATCAGTGGTATAAGGGTAAAGAGGCACATTAATAGAATAACCTCTTCCTCGTCCAGCTCCAATCTCCTGGACGTATCCCGTACCTGGAAAAAGAAAGGCTCCAGATTCATGTAAGGAGATTGTGAGAACAGAATCGGTATCGTAAAAGGCATGCTGGACACCATCACCATGGTGGCAATCAATATCTACATAGGCAACTTTCATGCCTTGAGCCACCAACGTTTTTATAGCTATGACAGGATCGTTGAACACACAAAACCCGTAAGCATATCCGGGCATCGCGTGGTGGAGACCTCCTGACACACTCATAGCAATATCTACTTCCCCCGACATCAACATTTCTACGGCAGATAAAGATGCTCCTGTGGACATTGCGGCTGCTGCATACATACCTTCATAAACCGGATTGTCTCCAGGCCCCAAATTATAAATATCTGGATTTTCACTAATCTGACCACTTCCATATTGTTTTACTGCTGCAACATATTCAGGAGTGTGAAAATATAATAATTCCTCTTTGGTTGCAAGTCGCGGTTTCGCAAGTAGCGAATCAGGTCCATCAAATGCTGCATATGAAGAAAGTAAATCGTGAGTGTAACGTATACGAACAGGCTTCATAGGGTGCGAATCACTCAATACGTGTTTCGCAAGGATCTCATCATAAATGAACGCACTTCTCTGGGACATAAAATTCAACCCTTTATATATATGAATTTGATCTGACAAATAAAAGTGGGAAACTCTCCGGTGATTTATTCTGTAAGCCAGCCAATATTGGTAGAATCTGCTTACCAGAATATAATCAGCTAGCATAAATTATCTGATCTACTCTTAAGGTCATATATGTAAGTTGGTAATACTATAATTATGCTTTACTGTAAGATCTCGACTTAGTGTGATTATATTCCAACGATCTTTATAGTTGAATGAGCTTTATGGATTATATTAATGTTGGCCAATAAGGCCGTTAGATCTTCCACATATCTAGAGTTTTCGAGTCCTCCTCCATCAACTGCACGCACACCTTCAATCCTTTCAGCCAATTTCATAATGAGAGTCTTGGCTGCCTCGTCATTAGAACAAACAATAACGTCGGTATCAATAATTTCCCTAAGTTTAAGAAGTTTGCGAGCGTCTATATTTTGAAATGCCCCAACAACAATTGAATCCTTAAGAATCGATTGGGCCTGAAGGGCTGCAGATCCTTCACAAACTCTCTCAGCTATTGCCTTACCATTTACGAATTTTAAAGGAACTACAGTGGATACGACCAATTTCCCTGCTAATGGTTCCCTGAGAGGTTTTAGTGTCTCTATTTGAACGGAATAGGGAATAGTCAAAAAGGCTATCTCGGAATTTTGTACCACGTCGACATTCAGTCCAGAACCCACAACGCCAGGTAGTCCACATTCTGATATGGCGTCAGCAGTAACTTTAGCCTTCTGGACATCGCGAGAACCAATCATAACCTTGTACCCTAGACTAGCGAAACGTAAAGCAAGTCCTCTTCCCTCCTTGCCTGTTCCTCCAACAAAAGCCAACATTGCTTAAACCTCTCACTGATATTTATTCTGTCTTCAGGTAATCCTGTTGGTTCATCATTCTTGTTCCCTTACAAGCGTATCAACAGACATCCCTTGCGCTCCTTGATAAAGTTCCCAAGGTTTAAATTCTTCCACAAAACTCTTAGCTTCATCCATAGAAGCTATCCCTTTAGTGGCTCTGCCTGGATCGTATCCAAATGTCTAAGCAAAGGCATCAAATCCTCTCTTGGTTTGACGAACACCCCCAATTTCTTCTTCATGCTCTCCATCACTTAAAACAAGTCTCTGTCCTCTTTTTGTCATTTGCCAATAGATTTCCATAAAACCACCCTTTGATAAATAGATTATAGCGACCGTTAGGGTCACTGTAATAGAGTACCTAAAAGTTCTGCAGCTTACAACACAACATTGCGATTCCACCAGAGCAACATTAACTGGACTTACAATCCAGTTTTATTCCTAAAGATTAGTTTCAAAATCACCATTAGATATACTCACTTAAACCATACTGATAGTAAACACATTAACTGAAAAAATTAGGGTGAATTAGAAAATATTGACAAATGCCAGTCCACGTTGCACGCTTCGATTACTTTCAATACAATGACTCTTACTGCATAACGAAGGAGGATTTGAAAATGCCTAAACTCACCACCGATAAGATACGTAATGTTGTACTCCTCTCTCACGGCGGTGCAGGTAAGACTATACTTTCAGAATCCATGCTCTCATCCACGGGATCAATAACTAGGCTTGGCAGAGTCGAAGACGGTACCACTACGTCAGATTTCGAGCCGGAGGAGATCCGCCGAGGAAACAGTGTTCAGACTTCTGTGATTCACGTCCCTTGGAAAGACCACAAAGTGAATATTATCGACACGCCCGGGTATGCCGACTTTAGAGGTGAAGCGATATCAGGCCTGCGAGTAGCTGATGGCGCCGTAATAGTAGTAGCTGCGCCATCAGGTGTTGAAGTAGGGACTAAACAAATGTGGGAATTGGCAGGACAAAACTCACTGCCTCGCTTATTATTCGTTAGTAAAATGGACCGTGAAAATGCCGATTTCCGTAGGGTCGTGGACGAATTAACTACAAATTTCGGTAGGCACTGTGTCCCGATCAATATACCTATCGGTGCCGAAGCTGACTTTTCAGGGATTATTCGAGTGCTGGATGATAATGATGACTGCCCTGACTCTCTCAGGGAAGACTTTGATGCAGCAAGAGAACGATTAATAGAAGCCATAGCAGAAACCAGCGACGACCTTTCAACCAAATATTTGGAAGGAGAAGAACTTTCTCCAGCTGAATTACTTGAAGGATTAAAAATTGGCCTCACAACCGGAAGCATTGTACCAATTTTAGCAGGTGCATCTCCAAATGACCTAGGTGTTAAGGAATTAATGGATGCCATTATAGATTACATGCCTTCACCAGTAGATATAGGCCCTAAAACTGCGATCCATGCCACTTCTAAAGAGGAAATCTCATTAGAGCCAAATCAAACTTCCCCTCTTGGTGCATTAGTATTTAAGACATCTGCTGATCCGTTCGTCGGCAAACTCTCATATTTTAGAGTTTATAGTGGCTCATTTTCTAGCGATTCTCAACTGTGGAATGCAAATTCCAATGAATCTGAAAGAATAGGCCAAGCATTTATAGTTAATGGCAAATCACAAGAGAATATTTCAAAATTAATAGCCGGAGACATAGGAGCGGTTGCAAAATTAAACTCCGTTCTCACTGGCCACACAATTTCCACTAAAGAAAACCCTCTGATTCTGCCTTCTATGGAGTTTCCAGACGCTGTCTATCAAATGGCCGTATCCCCTAAAACGAAATCAGATGTTGATAAAATGACCAGCTCATTGTCAAGAATATCTGAGGAGGATCCCAGTATTCAGATCACTCGGAACTCAGACACTCTTCAAGTACTGATGGGTGGACTCGGCGATACTCATATTGATGTTACGATCGAAAAGATGAAACGAAAATTCGGGGTGGAGTTGTCTATAGAGGCTCCCAAGGTTCCGTACAAGGAGACCATAAGTGCCACTACCAAAGTTGAATACAAACACAAGAAACAATCTGGCGGTCATGGTCAATTTGGACATGTCTGGTTGGAGCTAGAACCACTTAACAGGGGATCTGGTTTTGAATTTCAAGAAAAAGTGGTAGGTGGTTCAGTACCTCGGGAATATATCCCTTCTGTTGAAAAGGGAGTCCAGAAAGCAATGGCTGATGGTGCTTTGGCCGGATTCCCCATAGTAGACCTACGTGCCACACTGATAGATGGAAGTTATCACTCAGTAGATTCCTCTGGTATATGTTATGAAATCGCCGGGCGACAGGCTTTAACAAAAGGTATCCAGCAGGCGTCGCCAGTTCTCCTAGAACCCGTCATGAAAGTAGACATAACAGTGCCCGATTCTTTCACAGGAGACATTATCGGCGACATGAATAGCAAACGTGGGCGGATTCAAGGCATGATACCAGAAGGAGGAGGCATAACTACCGTTGAAGTCGAAGTTCCTCAATCCGAAATGCTTCGATACGCTACAGAATTGCGCTCAATGACACAAGGACAGGGGAATTTCACTATGGAATATGACCACTACGAAGAAGTTCCTCAACATCTAATGCAGAAAGTTGTGGATGACATAAATGAAACATCGGCGTAATAACTATCAAATTTATTTGATTCCGTTACTTGAGCCTGGTTCCATTTATCACCCTTGTGAATAAGACATACAATAACGTAGCCAACTAGTCACCTATTGTAATTTGACGCCAAATGTGAGCTGCTATTGTCAACCTATATGAATAAATCAGGTACTTTAAGACAATGACTTACGACCTATTAATACAAAACGGTATCCTAATAGACCCAAGTAATGGTACGAAACTTAAAAAAGATATAGCTATATCTGGCGGTAAGATAGCAGCT
>CAYSLK010000105.1:0-2524 GCA_964431885.1 uncultured Dehalococcoidia bacterium
GACAGAATAACCGACCTTGCAGTTATCAAGATAGATGTGCAAGGTCTACCAATAGCTCGGTTTGGTGATTCAGATGGATTGGCTGTAGGGGACTGGATAATCGCCCTTGGAAACGCTTTGGCGTTAAAAGGCGGACCGACTGTCACCCTCGGTATCGTTAGTGCCTTAGGTCGTACATTGCAAACAGAGCAGGGCACTTTATACGACTTGATACAAACAGACGCCGCGATAAATAGTGGGAACAGTGGTGGCCCTCTAGTCAATCTTACAGGTAAGGTCATAGGTATAAACACAGCCATACTGCGCCAAGGCCAGGCACAAGGAATTGGTTTCGCCATAAGTTCTTCAATCGCCAGGCCAATCATAGATAGCTTAATTGAACATGGCCATGTAACAAGGCCCTTGATTGGCATGGCCGGAGCCAACGTTACTTCAGCTTCTGCCAGGCAACTGGGGCTTAATGTCACGGAAGGAGTCATAGTCACGAGACTCCTAGAAAATGGTCCTGCTTCCTATGCAGGGATAAGAATAGGAGATGTTTTAACCAAGATGGATGGTATTTCTACACCTGACATGTCTACGTTTCTGGGAATTCTCTGGACGTATTCAGTCGGTGATGTCGTACAATTAGAACTCATCAGAGAAGAAAAAGTTCATTTTGTGAATATAAAACTTGCCAGACGACCTCCAGATTAAATTCGAGTGGTTCTGTAACGAACGATGAATCCATCATATCCTAGCTCTTCTCTCCAATATGGATAGCAACTGTACCCAAAGCTAAGGTGCGATACGAGACATTTATCATGCCTGCATCTGACATCATATTCGCTAGCTCTGTTGCTTTAAGAAACTGCTGAACTGACCTTGGAAGGTAAGTATATGCTTCTCTGTCACCAGCAACCAACATACCTAATACAGGCGTCATATAACGAAAATAAAGTGAGATCAACTTATTTTGAATAATGCCTCTATTATCAAGTTTTACTATTTCAAGAATAACCACGCGTCCACCAGGTTTCACCACCCTGAGCATTTCCCTGAAAGCCATGGGAAGATTAACAAAATTCCTAATCCCGAAACCTACAGTCAGATAGCTAAAGCTATTATCTGGAAAAGGCAGATTATGCGCATCCCCAACCACTAATTTGATTTTATCAGATACTTCTTTATGCATTGCCTTTTCTAGAGCCAGATCTAACATCTCCAGAGTATTATCTAACGCTACGACTTCAGACACCCATTGTTCTCTTGCTAATTCAATAGCAAAATCTCCAGTTCCAGAGGCCAAATCAAGCGCTCGTCCTGATTCATTATTAAATGCCAAGGCAGTGGCAATGCGACGCCATTTATAATGCATACCGGCAGTCATAACCGTGTTCATTAAATCGTAACGACGCGATATTCGAGCAAACATGCGACTTATGAATCTTGCCTTATTTTGCGCACTAGAGAGATCCATCTGCCAAACCTTTGATAACGTACGGTAATTCACTAAGAAGGTCTGTAGCAATCATGCCAGTAGAGCCCGTGCGCCTTCTGATATTGTCGCCTGCTTGGCCATGCACGAACACCCCTAGCGCTGCTGCATTTTCGATGTTAAGCCCTTGCGAAAGAAAGCCAGTAATAACACCTGCCAATACGTCTCCTGTTCCAGCAGTTGCCAATGCAGGATTGGCAAAAGGACTAAGCATAGCCCCGCCGTCCGGGTCAGCAACAACGGTATATGGACCTTTCAGAACAATAATTTTGTTCCAACGCCTAGCTGTTGATCTCGCAATATCAATTCGTTCATTAGGGCTAAACCCATCGGATGTTTGAAGAAGTCTCCTCATTTCATTGAAATGAGGTGTAATTACTGCTTTTGTTGAAAAACTTCTCCACCATTCGGTTTTTCCAGACAGGATATTCAATCCATCAGCATCAACTACGGTCGTTGGGAGATCAGTATTAGAGTAAAGGAGATCTTCTAACATCTTCTTAGTTTCTTGAGACATCCCCAATCCGCAACCCAGCAAAATCGCATTATATCTTTCTGATCGTTTCAATATTAGCTCAGTCGCCTTAATTGCAACTCCTCCCTCAGCATTTTCTGGTAATGGCAAAATAGTCGCTTCTGTCGCTTTTAATGCTAGGGGATTCTTAATACTTTCGGGGATAGCAGCGGTCACCAAACCAGATCCCACTCTACTTGCTGCGGCCACAGCAAGGTAAGGAGCTCCTATATATTGACTAGAGCCTCCCACTATTAGAGATTTTCCAAATGTGCCTTTATGAGAATTTAAGGGTCTCATGGGTAGGATATCGCGTGCCCACTCTGCTGTCATCAGGCTGAGGGGTATCGCATCATCTAAACCCTCAGGTATACCTATGTCACCAATTTCTAAAATCCCCACTTTCTCCTCTACCGGTGAAAGATAATGACCTAATTTAGGATAGCCTAGTGCAAGAGTCCAATCGACATTCGGTGCTGCAGGATCAATCCACCCAGTATCAGCGATAAGACCACTAGGCATATCAATGGCTA
>CAYSLK010000106.1:0-12571 GCA_964431885.1 uncultured Dehalococcoidia bacterium
GTTAAAAGTGTACATTTCTTTTTCAACTATGTCTGTTACTTCTCCTATACTCCTAACAAAAAGACGTGTGTCTTCGAAAACAGGAGTCTCAATCCTTTTATATCCGAACAAATCGGTTGTGTCATTGACAGTATTTTCGAAAAGCCTCCACCATACATAATCGGATGGGAGGATATCTAGAGTTCCTCTTGGTGCCTGATACATTAAAAGTGGCCCCTCGCTATTATTAATAAAGACTGGTTATAACAACTTATTAGGAAAACTAAGGATACAGTAAGCTTAAAAACCTGTAAATGTTCATATTTTCGTATTAAAATCAGTTTATTCTGACAAATAAGGCTTTAAGCGACCAATATCGATCTAAAATTGCCGTATATCAAAGGGTTTAGGTATACTTATAGGACTAGGACAGAATCGTGGAGTTGGTTTATGGTAGGTAATCTTTTAACACTAGCAGCTGAATATTTACCAGAGCATAAGGTACAGACTATAAAGAAGGCTTATCTTTTCGCTGAGAAAGCTCACAAGGGGCAGTTTCGCCGCTCTGGTGGACCTTTCATAGAACATCCCTTAGAGACTGCTTCTTTTCTGGCTGGCCTAAGGTTGGATGGTGATGCCTTGGCAGCTGCTCTACTTCACGATGTTATGGAAGATTGCAATGTCTCTTTTATAGATTTAGAAAATCAATTTGGGAGAGATGTTGCAAACCTTGTTGATGGTGTTACCAAGCTAACGAAAACTGAAGTCGCCAATGAGAACATTAGTCAATCTAATCGCTCTATTTCAGACAATGATCTGGCGGAGGCCGCTACCTTACGAAAAATGTTAATGGCAATGGCTGATGATGTGAGAGTTGTACTAATAAAATTGGCCGATCGTTTGCATAACATGAAGACATTACATGCCCTGCCCTCAGAACGTCGTGTCGCCGTTGCAAGGGAAACACTCGATATATTTGCACCTTTGGCACATAGGCTTGGTATATGGGAAATCAAGTGGCGACTTGAAGATTTGGCTTTCCAATATTTGAATCCAGGTACCTATAAAGAAATATCGCGTTTACTAAAAGCAAAAAGGACAGAGCGAGAACAATATATCCAACGTGTCCAAGACATCTTGAATAAGGAATTGGAATTAGCTGGTATTGAGTCGGAAGTGTCTGGTCGTCCTAAACACATTTACAGCATCTATAAAAAGATGGATAAATATAGAAAAGAAGAAAAAGAAGCTGGAGAAATATACGATCTTTTTGCTTTGAGAGTTCTGGTCACGGATGTAAGAGATTCTTATTCTGCCTTAGGAGTAATTCACAATAAGTGGCATCCAATCCCTGGACAATTCGATGACTATATTGCCAATCCCAAGGATAATCTATACCAATCACTTCACACGATTGTACTTTGTGAAGATGCTCGTCCAGTAGAAGTGCAGATAAGGACGCGCAATATGCATAACCTGGCCGAATATGGCGTCGCTGCACATTGGTTGTATAAAGAAGGGGAAGCGTCAGATCTGGAGTTTGAGAAGAAGATGGCATGGCTCAGACAGATTCTGGAGTGGCAACGGGAAGTTAGTGGAGCAGAGGAATTTGTTGAATCTTTTAAAACAGATATATTTAAAAATCAAGTCTTCGTTTATACGCCGAAAGGTGATTTAAAAGAATTACCGGCAGGGTCTACGCCGTTGGACTTTGCATTCAGAATTCATACTGATTTGGGCATGAGTTGTATCGGCGCGAAAGTTAACGGGCAATTGGTGCCTTTACACTATACATTGCAAAATGGGGATACGGCAGAGATTATGGCTAATAAATCTGTCTCCGAACCGAGTTTGGATTGGCTTAACTCCAACCTGGGATATGTTAATACTGCATCGGCGCGTTCCAAAATTCGACAATGGTTTAATCGTCAGGAGAGGCAAATAAATATACAACGAGGACAAGATCTTTTCATCAAACAGGTCAATCGCCTGAATATGGAAATCTCTGATTTAGAGGTGGCTAGACTTATGGGATTTCCGAGTGTAGACGAATTTTTTGGAGCTTTGGGAGATGCATCTATAACAATCTCACAAGTGGTTGGTAAACTTTCCGATGAAGCGGTGGTTCCGGAGGAAGAACCTCAGGTTACAATACCAAGAACCGGCCCTGCTTCTGGTATAGAAGTGTTGGGAGTTGGGGATCTGTTAACTAGAATTGCTAAATGTTGCAATCCCATATATGGGGATGAGATAGTTGGTTATATAACTCGTAATCGTGGAGTGACAGTCCATCTTGGTACTTGTGAGGAGGTTTATGAGGATGCTGTAGGCAATGAGCAGTTAATACAAGTTCAATGGGGACGATCACAAACCATTTATCCAGTTAGAATACAGATTGAAGCTTGGGATCGAGTTGGTCTTTTGAGAGATATAACCTCCCTTGTTTACGAAGAACGTGTTAATATACATTCCTGTGTATCAGAAGAATTTGATGATGTAAGTGTGATATCCTTAACCGTTTACACCAATGGTTTAGATCAACTTAATCGCTTGTTCTCTAAGTTAGAGGGAATAAAAGGCGTCATAAATGTGACGAGAGCTAGAACTTTGGAAGGTAATCTTTCATATAATTGAGGAGGAAATAGTAACTTGCCCAGTGAAAAATCTAGACGTGTATCTGAACGACGGCGTGTTATCAATGCTCCCTTAAGGAGTAAGGCTAAGACGTTTATAACTAAAGCGAGAAGGCTAATTGCCGAGAACGATGCTGATTCAGCAGAGCAGGCGGTTAATGAGGCTGTGGTAGCTTTAGACAAAGCAGCACAAAGGGGTGCTATTCATCAGAACAATGCTTCCCGACGGAAATCGCGCATTATGAAGCAATTGAATAAAATCAGAAAAGCCTAAGTATTTAAGTTTGCAATAACTAAGGGGAAAATAGTGTTAATTCCTATTAAAATGACATTTAGAAGGGTTTAATAAATATGCTGAGAATCCGATTAAAACGTGTTGGGGCTCGCCATCAGCCCAGCTATAGAGTGGTCGTAGCAGATTCTAGAGCTGCAAGGGATGGTGCTTTCGTTGAACAAATAGGACATTACAATCCATTGACTGATCCCCCTACTGTAGTGGTAGATGAGGATAAGGCCTTAAAATGGCTTAGAGAGGGTGCACAACCTTCGGATGCTGTTGAGAGGATGCTTCGTAACCTAGGCACATTGGATAGAGTTAAAGAGAAATGAAGGAATTAGTGGAATATATAGCTAAGTCAATTGTATCGCATCCGGAAGAAGTAAAGGTGACGGAAGAGCAAGTGGATGGGAGAGTGATACTGAGATTGGAAGTTGCAACTGAGGACAAAGGTAAAGTTATAGGTCGTGAAGGTAGAGTAGCTCAGTCTGTACGAGTTTTGATCAGAGTAGCCGCCGTAAAGGCAGGTCTGAGGGCTTCTCTTGAAATAGTCTAAAAACTACATATATTTCTTAAGTTCTTTTACATTGTCAACAAACAATTCTGTTTCACATACGTGTCATGCCGATCGTGATAGAGTTACCGACGTTGTAGTTGGTAGGATTAGAGGTGTGTGGGGTCTCCGTGGGCACGTTAAAGTAGAAGTGTTGACTGACTCTCCTCAAAGATTCTCACCAGGTAATACACTGTATCTCAAAAAGACAGAAGTAACAGTTGAATCTTCTCGTTCCTATCGAAGTGGTCTTCTAGTTAAGTTAAGCCAAATCGATGATCGTACCGAAGCAGAATTGTTGAGAGACGAATATCTTACGATATCTGCGAATGATGTCTTGGACTTACCATCTGATATGTTTTACCATTTTCAAGTAATAGACATGGACGTATGGACTAAAGACTGTGAGTATTTAGGGAAAGTGAAAGAAATCTTACCTGCAGGAAGCATTGATGTTTATGTGATTGGTGACGATAAGAAACAAGATGTCTTGATACCTGCAAGGAAAGAATTTGTTTTGGAAGTCAATGTGAAATTAAATAAGATGACTGTCAACTATCCTGATGATGTTATGTGAAATGTCGTAGAGAGAACTTGTTTGAGGTCTTCAGTCCGTCCTTATAAAGTATCAAACTTCAACTCTCAAAGGCAATGCGATTTCCAGATAGATACTTTAAAAATATTCTCTTGTTTTTCGTCGTCCATCATTGTTTAGATAACTATTAATTATTTTGGATGGGAAACGCTGCTTAACAGTTACATAGTCTGAGTTTGAGGAGATAGATAAATGGTCAAATTGTCTGCTGGCCAAGCTGTGATGGAAGCACTTATTTCTGAAGAGGTGAAGTATATATTCGGTGTAGTAGGATCTTCCTACCTAGAGATATTGGACGCTATGTACGGAAGAAGAGATATTCAATTTGTTGGATGTCGCCATGAACAAGGAGCTGGATTCATGGCTTTAGGTTATGCAAGAATTACACAACAAGCCGGTGTATGCTTAGTCCAAAATGGACCGGGAGTCACTAATCTGGTTACAAATGCAGCGGCAGCACTACTATGCCATACTCCTATGGTTATACTCGGAGGTGCTCCGATGACGTCTCAAATGTATTTGCATTCGTTTCAAGAATTGGATCAGATGAATATATTCCGTCCGGTTTGCAAGGCTGTTATCCAAGTGAACCGTGCCGAACGAATTACAGAAATATTAAGATATGCTTTTCGCGTAGCCATGTCCGGCAAAAAAGGACCTGTTTATGTTGATCTTCCGCGGGACCTTTTAAACGATAAAGACTTAGATGTAGATATACTAAACCCTTCGAAATACCGTCCAAAGCAGCGCCAACAGGGAGATAGCAGTATTATTAGTGAAGCGGTGAAACTATTACGAACTGCCAGTCGGCCCGTTATTTTGGTTGGTGGTGGGGTAGTGTGGAGTGAGGCAGATCATGAAGCAACTAATCTATCCGATTTAATGTTGGCTCCCATTGTAACTTCCTATGAACATAACGACGCTGTACCAAGTAATCACGCAAGGTACATGGGGGCTGTAGGGCGAGCAGGGTCACCAGAGGCTGCTCATGTACTTGCCGAGGCTGATGTCATTCTTTCTTTAGGGAGTAGACTGGGCCATTTCACTACTTTTTACGATAACCGATTTATACCTAAATCAGCCAAAATTATACAGATAGAAATTGACCAGCAAGAGATAGGGCGATTTTATCCCGTAGAAATTGGTATCTTGGGCGATGTCAAGACTGTTGTTAATCAGATCATATTAGAACTGTCAGTTGATCCGATTCTTGGTCAAAGTACAGATTGGAAGAACAAGATTCAAAAATTAATACGTTCACGAAAGAAACGCCTAGAAAATGAAGCTCTATTAGATGATAGTCCCATGAAGCCTCAGAGAGTTTACGCGGAGCTACGCAAAGTATTGCCTGAATCAACCGCATTCGTTTTTGATGCTGGAGGCTGTCCAGCAATGGGATATGATAGGTTAGAATATTCCGGGCCCCGTAGAATGTTTGGCACTCTAGATTTGGGTTGTATTGGATCTGCATTACCTCAGGCAATAGGTGTCAAGATGGGTATGCCCAATCTAAATGTGGTTAGCATTAATGGAGATGGTGGATTCTTCATGAATGTCCAAGAACTTGAGACAGCAGTGAGATGGAAGGTTCCAGTATTAAATATTGTCATGAATAATGAATCGTGGGGCTCTGAAAAAGCATATCAAAAATTCCTATACGGTGGTAGGTACGTTGAGGCAGATATAACTAATCCAAGATATGATCAATTAGCTGACTTATGTGGAGCACGCGGATTTTATGTAACAAAACCGGAAGACATATCACACGCGGTCAAGGAAGCTTTAGCATGCTCAACACCTTCTGTAATTGAAATACCGGTTGACCCGGAGGAATTACCATATCCTGCGCGAGCAGCTGATGTATTCCAGTCTTGACGCGAATAAGATTCACAGTGGCATACCGTTCCTTGAATCCATCACTAAGATCTTATCATCTGATTTCAGATCCAGAATGTCTCTAACGCTGATCATGGATTTAAGGACGTCGTTCCTTGTATCCCATCCTGTTTCTTTAATGATTTCGAAGATGAGTCTTCCCAAGCTCGCTATATTTTGACAGCGATATTGATAAATATGCTCCAATTGACCCCATTTTTCTGCTGGCAACTCGAATTTCAATTCGGCAAAGCGTAGGGCCCATGTGTAAAACCACAGTGTATTATTGTCTGGTATGGGACTATTAGTTAGACCTTTTATGGCACCCGCTAGGATGCGTTCCTGAATATTATTTTTAATAAATCCGAATGGACTAATTAATGCATCAAGCTTACGGTGTATTACGGTTTCTTCTATATCACTTGCAACTCTAGTTAAGCCAAGGTTATATTTATGCTGAATTCCTTGAAATGTCGAGGGATATTGCCTGCGCCGCAAAAGTATATGTGTTAGTTCATGCGCTACGTGATAGCTAAGATCTTGCTTTGGCAGAAATATCCAGGGAGGTTCATGGTTAGGAAAATTATCAACCCCTTGGTTACCGAATATGACACTATGTCCTTCCTCTAAATATTCCAAAGGAAGATCCAATTCTGAATTGAATAATTGCCAGAATTTATCGAATTCAGCTACCAGTGTTTTACCTAGTACTTTCACAACTCACCCCTCTATATGTAGTCATGTTTAGGTATGGTTTATGCCGATCCTTTGTATAGGAGTATAGGAAACGGGGAAAAATAAAAGAATAGGGGATCTACCACTTATGGAATTAACCACTAAGGATACTTCTACAATGTCTTTTGAAGTACCCTTCTGTGTAGGGTCCTAAAAACTAAACATAAGTGAGGGGCAACCTATATAATACCTTCAGAACGGATATCTTTAAGCGATTGATCAAAGGCCTCCAAGGTGCGATCTGTAATATCTTTGTCGTGAACGGAAGATACGTAAAATTTCCTTCCCATGGCCATCTCAACACCATTGACTAACATGGATCTTCTTAAAGCATTAGTTTTTTCTTCGGTCATAGAGCTGTCTATAACATTGTAGGGCAGGGTACATATTTCACGGTTGCAATCACAGTCAACACCTAAATTCAATTGAACAATAGACGCAATACCATAAGCATGGCCAACCACTTCGTTTCTGGTTAACGCTTCATTGATACCATCCTTTAGTCTTTTAGCATTTTCGTCTGCGATATGATTGACACCATTTGACACTGCCTTTAGAGAAGCTATACCGGCTGCTGCAGTAATGGGCTGAGCATTATAAGTGCCTGCTTGAGCAACTCGATGGTTTATGTCCCATTCAGAGTCGCCAGAGGGAGCCATAAGTTGCATAATTTCCGATTTGCCTCCGATGGCGCCTCCGGGTTGCCCTCCTGCCATTACTTTAGCCATCGTTGTTAAGTCAGGACTGATATTCCATTTCACTTGCGCTCCACCTTTAGAATACCGGAACCCCGTAATCACTTCATCCAGTATAAAGATTACGCCTTTATTTAAAGTCATATCTCTTATATCTTCTAAAAAATTAGGATTAGGTAGTGGATATGTTCCCCCATTAGCACCGCTTGCTTCTACTATAACAGCAGCAATATCGGCATTCTCGGACAGAATTTTACGGATTATTTTGATATCTACAGGCGCAACGATTACATCGGTTAAAACCGATTTATTGACCCCTCCATAAGTTTGACCAGAATCTGCTATAACGTGATCATGCCATCCGTGAAAATGACCTTTGAGTTTGAGGATTTTACTTTTGCCTGTGTATGCTCGGGCGAGGCGTAGGGCGAGGTACGTCGACTCAGTACCAGAGCAGGTAAAACGTATTTGCTCTATGGAAGGCATTAAGTCTTTTACTGCGTTAGCGTACATTATCTCGTGAGTTGATGCACCTCCTAGGTGTGTCCCTCTGGAAAGTTGAGCCGCAACGGCCTTGGTTATCTCCGGTGGGCTATGTCCCATTAGAAGGCTACCACTGCCCATTACGTAGTCAATAATTTCATTACCATCTACGTCGTATTTTAATGCCCCAGTCGCGTGGTCTATATATATTGCAAATGGGGAAACAAATCTTGTTTGATGGGTCACGCCTCCAGCAAAAACAGCCTTACCTTCATCGTGCCAAGGTATGGATCCAGCGAATTTGTTTCTGTAACGTTCTTCTATAGAGGCCATAAGACATCCTTTTTATGATGATCATTTATTTTCAGGTACGAGTTTAACTATAAGGTGAGTGTAAATCTTGTCTTATTTAATGCCTGGATAGTAATCTCTTTCATAGGTTTTAGCAAGTAGACCTAAACTTCAAAAATTCCAAGCGAAGGGGATACTTCACAAAAGGACTAAACTAGGTTATCTAGTAGTCTACGAAGGTTACGGAGGGAATAGTCGTGTCTTGTCATTACGATTCGTTCCAATTAAGATGTTATTGGTGTAACTGAAGGGTTGGTTCTATTAGACATATTTTACGTTCATCAAATGCTGTTACAAACAGGGGAAAGAGATAATCCATTACTTAATCAATTTCTATGTGACAAAATTGCAAATACAATGAATTGAATATGTCATAGCTATTTAAAGCGATATGGAGAGTAATATATGCAGTATGTGAGATTTCTTTCGGGCAATTCCATTCAATGGGGACTGATAGAAGGAGGTTATATCCGCACCGTTTGTGGCAATTTATATGAACGGCCGAAAGCAGGAGAAATTGTGTGTGCGGTCTCTGAAGCTCGAATTCTGGCTCCTGTTGATCCCTATCACAATAAGATTGTAGGCATCGCTGCTAACTATGGAGTGAAAGACCAACGAGACGGTCCGGGTATATTTATGAAACAGCCAGGCACTGTAGTAGGAACAGGAGAATCGATCATTTATCCAAGGACATGTATATCGGTGATTCATGAGGCTGAAGTCGCCATTGTGATTGGTCGCTCAGCCAGAAAAATTAAACCTGTGCACGCTTTGGACTACGTAATGGGGTACACTTGCGCCAATGATGTTAGCGCTAAAGATTTGCGCGTTAGTGATACCGGTAGAGGGACTAGTATGAGAGTTAAACATTTCGATACTTTCTTTCCAGTAGGACCCGTTATATCTACCGGATTAGATGGAGACAACTTGAATATTCAATGTAGGGTCAATGGAAAAACGGAAGTAAATAGTTCTAGTAGTGAGATGATCTGGCCTATCGCAGATTTGATCAGTTGGGTCTCCGAAGTGATGGAACTGCACCCTGGAGACGTTATAAGCAGTGGGTGTCCTGACACAAATGAAATTCAGGTGGGAGATACAGTAGAGGTAGAAATTGAAGGAATTGGGACATTGACAAATCCTGTGGTGAGAGATCTGTAATTTAACCGTGGCAATTAGATATAGTATCTAACTTATAGAAAAGGGTTACATTGGTAGTAGGAAATATCAAATCCCACGAGTACAGTTTGCTTATCCAGATCATGGTTTTGCGACTATAAAAACGTATATGAGTTGGATCTCTATTATAATACCAGGTGGGAAATTGGCTCCATTCGTCTAACATCCCAGTCATAATTCCCAGCCATCCGTTGCGTTTTAACAGTCCTTGTAATTTAGCGAATTCCACATTTGGAGCCCTAAAATGTTCTACAGTTTCCGTGCAAGTTATAAAATCATATTTCGTCTCAAGATTTATTTTGATGGGGTGAAAAAAGGGATCGTATAAATTAATATCGAAACCGTCTTCTTCCATCATAGTTGCGAGAGCAGGCCCCGGTCCCGATCCATAATCCAATCCTTTAGAACCTGGTTTCAAATGTGGCTTAAGTGGGTTATATAATCTTCTTAAAAAGTTTCTGTATTTCTCATCGTAGAGTTCATTGTTGTGTTCGGTATAGCGTTTTTGTTCATCTGCGTAAGATATGAAAAAACGGCTTGGCACAAAAACGAGATCACAAATCCCACAATGGAAAAACTCCCTATACCCTGATCCTGAATCTTTGTTTGATTGATGCATTAACGAAACGTCGGAAGAGGAGCACAGAGGACACAATAAATTGTCCCGTTTGCTAAATTGTCTCATTTACAATCACTTTTATAAATTGAAAATAGAGTCCTAACTAAGCTATAGCGTCAGTGACAATGTGAATTGACTAATAGAGAGGAGTAGCTAGCATTAATATGTTAATGCGCGAAACCATTCCGATTTTTAGTAGTTAAGAAGAGTGTTCTCTGAATGCTAGAGCTCGCTTCGGATTATTCACCAATATATTATAGATAGAATCCTTTGTGAATCCTCGCTTTCGCATCCTGGGTAAGATGTTTTTGAGGATATAAGAGTATCCATGTCCACCATATCGTACGAGTCGATATTTTTCTGCGATATCATGGCCTAAGAGAATTTGATTCCCATATCCTTGATCAATCAACCACAACATATCATCCATTCTAGTGCCATGGTTAGGCATATCAATTCCCTGATTTTCATAGTAGAAGGATTGCTCTTGTCCGATCATGTCCCATTCGATGAAACAACCGGTATCCGCTATTTCTCTAAGGATATCGCGTGAGAAAACGGTGCGTTCTATATGTCCCATTATCGTATGGTCTAGGTTTAATCCTATGTTTTTCAATTCATTTAGGTGTGTTAATGGTGCGTTCTCATTTCTGCCTGGATGGATTAAAATAGGAGCACCAGTTACTTTTTGAGCTTTTCCGGACGCTCTAAGGACCTTAATTTCGTTTTGTTTGGGAGGCCATGTGCAACCTATTTCACCTATTATCCCAGATCTAATGTCTGTGTCATCAGCGCCCTCATTAATATCATTTACTATATTTGCCATGATCTGATCTTCACTAATATTATCCATATCAGGTGGATGAGAGGGGTAAATATAATAAGATGATCCCATGATTATATTTAACCCCGTAGCCCTTGATATATAGGCGAGGCCCTTCGGGTCTCGCCCTAACCCGATGCTAGTAGCGTCCACAACTGAATTGCCGCCATACTGTTTGTACAACAACATTTCCTCAATGGCTGTTTCTATATCAATTACCAGCGCATTATCGAGATTTCTAATCGCGTGGTGGTGGATATCACTCAATGTATTGACGGATACAGGTTTATAGTAAAGGCCTTTTGTGCTAGCTTCGGATGGTGGTATGTCAAGGACAGAGCCATCTATCAGTAGGTGCTCATGCGTGTGTGTGATGCCCAATGCATCTGATGGTATAAGGCCTAGAACAGTTTGTATTTTCCCAATTCGATCAGACTTCATCATACCTTATTTGTATCTGATTAAAAGTGTATTCGGCAATAACAGAGAAAGGAATTATAGCCATGTTAACGACATATGTAACTGAATACGATAGCTGTTATTATGCCAAATATCGTCTTACTCTATACCAATAATTGTTTGAGGGATACGCGTTCTAAGGATATGGCACTTCCTCAATATTTATTCACACGGCTCTAACTCAAATTATATTGCGTATGCATCTAAGTTAATTATCACGTACCCCACAAGGTGTAAACCCACAACCGATCTTTAGTTAACCGGGTTTTACAAAAGTGAGTATATTTTTTGGGTTATCCACAACTAATAGACGGATTTGTTTTTCTGTCACTCCTATTCGCCTTAGATATGGTAAAAAGACTTCGGGTATGAATGAATAACCAGTACCACCATATCTCTTGAGTTGGAATTTCATGCAGACATCTTGAGAGATTAAGAGTTTCTCTTCAAAGCCCGCCTCGATTAGTTTTGTTATGGCATCAGCAACGAGAGCAGTACCGCTAATGCTTTGGGATTCTGGCCATGGGCTATCTGGGTTTAACGTATCCCATGTTAGGGGTACACCAACGCGGCCTAGCAGATCGAACTGGATGTATACTCCTCTTTCCAATAATTCTAACATCAGATCAATATCGCCAGCCATCATGTCACTATGTCCAAAAATAGTTCTGGACATTTCTCCACCCTCTTCCGCGACAGCGGAGGCGACATCTAATTTTTCAGATCCTGTGCCTCCCCAGTGGAAGGAAATAGGGGCGCCTGTTAATCTGCTTGCACGTGCTGATGCTCGAATAACCTTCAGTTCGTTATTAGTTAAGGGTTCTCCTTGTACACCGACCTCTCCTATAATGCCTGAGCGTATGCCTGTTTCCCCAATGCCTTTAGTAATGTCTCGAACAATTACCTCAGTGAGGGATTCAATTGTAAGATCATCCATATTGTCAGGGTAGGAGTCCTTAACATACCAACTTGAGCCGGCAATTATGTTCAGACCGGTGCTCATTGCAACTTTCATTAGTGAGACGGGATCTCTTCTTATACCTATACTCGTTACATCTACAAGCGTAGAACCTCCCGAGTTTCTAAATTCATTAGCTTCTTCAATGGCGTCAGCCATGTCTGCTAATATAGAGTTGTCTCTATTAAAAGCCCGCCGTGTCCTAACCAACTGTAGATTTTCTATCGTAAGTGGATGATCCCAAAATGCAGCTTGCATCATAGGGGTGTCTATAGTGGGAGCTCTTGTTTTCGTGGTTATATTTTCTATAAATAGGTGTTCATGCATTAGAGTCATACCTAGTTCATCAGGATCAAT
>CAYSLK010000107.1:0-10221 GCA_964431885.1 uncultured Dehalococcoidia bacterium
AAAACCGGGATGGTGGCCAATAGCCGACCGATGATATATCTGGTCAACTTATTGTTCCTCCGTTATCTATCTAACCATGCTCCCCAGTATATTGGGAAGTGCTTTCCTTGATAATCCTTGATCTGTTTTCCACCAGCGTCAAAGGAATAGAACTGACCTACGTGGACAAAAGGAACTTCCTCATATACGAGATGCTGAACATCATCGATTATGCTCTGTTTTTCTTCTGCGGTCAAAGCGGCGATAAATTTATCTTTAAGAGCTTCCATTCGTGGACTCTCATACCAACCATACCACTTGGATCCGTAAATTGAGCTAACAATCGGGTCGAAACAGCACCAGTATGCTCCCCAGGTTGTGAAGATGTCATATTGCTCTTTATCTCCACGTTTCTGGACTAGAGTAGCCCAGTCCATAGCAGGGAAATCGACTTTCAATCCAATAGCTTCCATTCCGATCTTGCCTATCTGACCTATCGGATAAATGGTTGCGTAATCTGTAGGACTCATCAGTAGTATGGGATTATTCGTATCCCATCCTGACTCTGCGAGGAGTTTCTTACCCAATTCAATGTCTTTCTGGTTGTACTTATCAGCAGAGGCATTTGATTCCCACTTACCACCACAATAGAAAACTGCTGGACATGTCTGCCACAATTTCGGGTCGCCGTAGGTCGCCATAATTGCGCCAACGTCGACACCGGCCTGAACTGCCTGTCGAGCTTTAACGTTATCGAAAGGAGCTCGTTGTTTATTGAATACTATAAGAGGCTCGTGACCAGGCTTGTGCAAATGCACAACTAGGTCTGGGTTACCATCGAGTTTATCAAAGAAGTCTTGTCCAGCGCCATCAACAAAGTCCCACTGTTTCGTCTCGAGGCCAGAAATCTTCGTTGCATTGTCCGAAATCTCAAGATATTCAATGTTATCTACATAAGCAATTCTAGCTCCAGCCAGGAAACTACCCGCCTCAGAACGTGGGTTGTAGCCGTCGTGTCTGGTTAACACCAGTTTATTACCTGGTTCCCAATTACTAACTTTGTAAGGACCGCTGCCAGTGGTATCCGTGACCTGTTCGTCAGCAGGGGTCGCTGCCAATGCAGCTGGTATAATTGGCAGATAGTTTGCTATAGGATCTCCAAACGCATTTAGAACCAACCCGTATGGTTCTGTTAATTTTAATTCGAAGGTTTTGTCATCAACCTTTGTTACGCCCTCAACCCTCTTGAATAGCATGTCGGCGTGTGATGACTTCTCTTTCCAGCGATTTATGGATGCAATAACATCATCAGTCGTAACAGATGAGCCATCGTGGAAAGTCAATCCGTCTCTAAGAGAGAAACTATATGTCAAGTTATCAGAACTCACGCTCCAGTCGCCTACCATAAGAGGCTGTACCTGATCGTCGTTATCCCACACAAGTAACGGCTCGTGAAGATGAGAGGTCGTTACGTGAGTTACAAAGGCTGTGGTCCATATACGGTCCAGTGCCTTAATACTAGACTGGGAGACCGTTCGAAGAGTCCCTCCATGTTTAGTCGCAGCCGGAGCCTGTGTTGCCGGAAGCTTCGCCTTAGGGGCTTCGGTCGGCGCTGCGGTAGGAGCTGCTGCGGCTGGTGCTTCTTCTTCATCATCGCTACACGCGACGACTAGCATCATAAGACCGAACAGAGCTACTATAACCAAAAAACCAGCTCTAAATTTCATTATTTCCCTCCGATATAATAATTAATTAATAGGGCAGATTGAACCATATTGTTCAAATCGAAGTAATTTTATCAGAAAGAAAAGAACTTAACAACAAGTTTTACGGCACATTTAACCACACTTACTTCTGTTTTAACCACGTTTAGACATACTTCTGCCATAAAATTATTTATGTATCGGAAAGACATCAGCTGTCTAGATGCTTTCATATTGAGTACCGAATGCGAATTTGATACTATCTTCATTAACATTGTTCCGAATTCCCGGCACTTAATGGAATTGTCATTCAGGTATCTTGCAAAGAAAAACTACATACAAAGGGGTGTAATTTGGAAGAATTGATCAGTTATTTCAATGGTTCCTTTGTCCCGGACAGCCAATGCAAAGTTCATGTTTTTGACCGTGGATTTCGATATGGAGACGCGGTATTTGACATCCAGCGGACTTTTGGTGGTAAGCCATTTAGAATAAGAGAACATCTTGAAAGGCTAAACAGATCTCTAAAATACGCTCGGTTAGAACCTGATTTGACATTAAACCAATGGGAGGAACTAACTTTAGAGGTTTTACGTGTTAATGAGAATAGTCGTCTGCCAGGTGGAGACTTTTATGTTGGCCAATACGTATCCAGAGGAAGAAGCCATCATGTACTTGATAGAGTCCCTCTGACAATTTGTATACGTAGCTGGCATGTAGAACCTCATGAGTGGTCTCAAGGTTATCAATACGGTATACATGGAGTGATAGTACGTTCCAAAAGCTATTCCAGCCAAGCCATGGATTCCAAAGTGAAACATAATAACCGACTTAATTTCGCCCTTGCTCAGTTAGAAGCTACGGATGTAGATCCTAATGCATACCCAATACTAACAGATGAATCCGGATCCATAACAGAAAATATCCAAGCTAACGTTGTGATAGTAAAAGATGGAGTCATAAAGTCACCTACCAGTCAAACACGATTACAAGGAGACAGCCTCCGAATGGTAAAAGAATTATCGGACCAATTGTCTATACCACTGGTAGAAGAAGATCTCCAACCTTACGACCTATACACGGCAGATGAGGTCTTTTTTACTAACTCAGCATATTGTATTATGCCTGTTAGTAAAATAGACGGAAGGAAAATCGACGGGCAAATTCCTGGACCTATAACGTCACAATTACAAGCAGCATGGGGTGAAGTTATAGGTTTGGATTTCGTTGATCAAGCCGTAAATTACGATGCCTCTCAACTGCAATTTTAGAAATAAGATTAGTAATCAATACATTACGGAGTGAATATGATAAACCGCGATAGACTTGTACAGACTTTCTGTGAATTAGTTCAAATAGATAGCCCGTCAGGCGAAGAAGAGGCAGCAGCTCTAGATTTGGACAAAAGACTAACTGAACTAGGTTTCAAAACCAGAAGAGATAGCTACGGTAACCTACTCGCCTCGGATGGTGGCTCAGACCCCATTCTACTATCTGCCCACATGGACACTGTGGAACCTGGAAGAGGAATAAAACCCAAGGTTGAAGGTAATAGAATTGTTTCAGATGGCACGACAATATTAGGTGGTGACTGCAAAGCAGGTGTAGCTGCCATTCTGGAGGCCTTAACGTCAATAAGAGAAGATGACATACCACATTTATCTTTAGAAGTTATATTTACCCGTGAAGAGGAGACAGGATTAGTAGGAGCTAGGCATTTAGATTTTTCCACAATTAAGTCAAAGGAAGCTATAGTTTTTGACGGAGAAGGACCACCAAGCCAGATTACATCTGCAAGTCCAACGTATATTGGCTTTGATATCGAAGTTACTGGCCGAGCTGCACATGCAGGCGTTGAGCCAGAAAAGGGATTATCAGCGATCCGAATAGCGTCAGAAATAATTACACGTCTGCCTCAAGGTAGGTTAGATGATCAAACAACATTTAATGTTGGAACCATCCAAGGAGGATCAGTGCGTAACGCTGTGGCAGAAAACACTATCATTAAGGGAGAATTTAGAAGTCGTAATGTAGAAACTCTTGACGATGTTAGACTTCAAATAGCTCAAGCGCTAAATGAAGTCCGCGCTCTTTACCCCGAAGCTAAGTTAGACGACCACCTCGACGTTCAATTTGAAACCTACACCCTGACCGATGACGATCCTGCTACGAATAGAGTCAAAAAGTCTCTCAAAACCTTAGGACTGAATCCCGTAATGCGACCGTCTGGCGGAGGAACTGACGGCAATGTATTCAGGCTAAATAATATCAGCGCAGTTGTGATAGGTATGGCAGATCACAATATGCATACGGTACGAGAATATGTGACTATACCAGACCTAGTAGATTCTGCACATTTGTGTGAAACAATTATGAGAAAGTAAAATCACCGAATTTCTTGAACGCGATAATTAGAGTAATATTGCTATCTCCCATTGTGGTGCATTAAATGTTAGTACAGTTAGCTTACGGTATAACCGACTACTCAGTAGAATTGCCCGCAGAAGACGTAACTATCGTAAAGCCCTTCGATTTACCAGCTATACCAGATCCCTACGGAGCAACACTTGAGGCTATCAGGAATCCGTTAAGGGGCAATTCGCTTCGTCATTCAATAGCCAGTACCGATACCCTCGCCATATACTTGGGCGATCTGGACAAACAAATATCTGCACCCTTGATTCTCTCATGCTTAATGAGGGACTTATCCCATATCCCCGGCAACCAAATAAAAATAATATTTAATTACTCCGAACTAAGTGGAGATCCTTACGACCGTCTATACAAAATGGATATGGGTAGTTCATTCGACGGGATAGAAACCCTTAATCACAATCCATCTGACGGATTAGAACTAATACCTATTGAAAGTTCTTTCCGAGATGTTCCAGTCTTATTAAACAAAGTGTGGATGAACAGTAGTAAAAAAATAACTATTGGGTTAGTTAAACCACATCCATTTATAGGGTTCACTGGTGGCTATGATTTAATCGTTCCTGGTTTAGCCGGGAGCGACACTATCAATCATATTTATAACGACCCAATTATACTCAATACTGATTTCTTAAGACAGCCAACAGAAGATAATCCTCTGCAACACTTTCACTCGGCTCTTAGTAAGTCAGGCAGATCGGATTTCAATATCAATTTCACGACCAATAGTCAGGGTATGATGACGAGTGTATTTGCGGGTCAATTGCCTGAAACATATATAGCATGCAAGGAAATAATACAGCGTGTGTCACTCGTAAATATTGGGGAAGTGTTCGATATAGTATTGACAAGTAACGGTGGGGCGCCCTACGACCTAACACTATTCGACGCAATACAAGGCATATTACTTGCTTCCAGACTTGTAAAAAATAATGGCTCGATAATTTGTGTAGCCGATTGTGAGGATGGACTATCTCCTTTTAGAAATTCCAGCAGACCCTATTACAACGATACAGTTACAGGAACTTTAGCCCCATCACATAACGATATGTCAGAGAACGCTTGGAGAGCTACTATATTAGCCGAGGTCATATCAAAATGTACTGTGTATTTGAAATCTGATAACCTTTCTACAAAAGTAATAAAGGACTCAGGATTGCAACCAGTTGGAAGAAGTGTGGAACGACTCATATCCGAAATACAGGTACAAAAAGGTAAACCACCAAGCATATGTGTACTACCTCAGGGTCCTCATACTATGATCAGCCGATGATCAACTTTTGTTTTAGGCCTGACTTTATAGCTTGCCAATTAAACTCCGGAGTAGATTTCTAGTTCTTGCAATCGATGCATGAGGTTCTGGACCTACCGGATAAATCTGGACAGCTAGGTCGGTAACCCCGGCCTCAGCGTAATCTCTCAATTTTTCTTCAACTGCTTCCTCATTCCCAAGGAGTGCCATTTCAGCAGGGCTCTCCACACCTTCTCGGTCTAGCATTGCTCTGTAGCTAGGCAATTGCCCATAACGCCCGAAATAGACATTGGCCTGTTTGAAAGCTGCGGAACGATCCTCTGTAACCGCCACAGGCACTGCCGCAACGACTCGAGGCTTGTCTCTGCCAATTTCCTCGGCAGCGCGATTTATTGTGGGTATTATGTGTGTTCTGAGGGTTTGGACGCCGGTCATCCACGTAATGGTTCCTTCTGCAGCTTCTCCAGCAATTTTTAGCATCCTTGGACCCAATGCAGCTAGGAGAATCGGAATGTGAGACCGCTCTGCTATCGTGAACTGAGTGTTCGCTCTGAATATCTGACCATTGTAGTCCACGGTGCCGTCTCTAGAAAGTGTTCTGACAATGTCAATATATTCCTTCATGTGTTGTGCCGGTCGGTGAAATTCCAAACCCAGCCGATTCTCCACAACAGGTTTGTGACTCACGCCTACCCCTAAAGTAAACCTGCCACCAGCGATTGACTGAACCGTCAAAGCTTGCTGAGTCATAGCTATAGGGTGCCTAAGGAAACTAGGTGTTACAGCAGTTCCCATTTCAATTCGACTGGTTTTTGATGCAGCGACACACATCATAGACATAATGTCCACGTCCATAATATGAGCCGCCCACAAGCTGTGGAAACCATCTTTTTCAGCTTCCAAAATTTGTGTTATCTGACTTTGAAGTGATCCAGCTGATCCTATACCACCTATAAACAATCCCATTCTCATAACAGCTAGGTTCCTTTTACTCCATGTTATACATGAAATAGGTTAATCTATCAGAGTCGGATCAAAGATGGTCGCTAACAGTCAAATCCAGTTCTTATCTAGCTAACCTCTATTACAGCCCCTGCGCCTTCTAGTTTCTCTTTGGCTTCATCAGCGACATCTTGAGAGACAGCCTCTTTCACATTGGTAGGAGCGCTCTCTACGAGCTCTTTAGCTTCTTTTAGGCCAAGCGTAGTAATCTCTCTGACAGCCTTAATAACATTGATTTTATTGGCACCTATCTCTTTTAAGACAACGTCAAATTCAGTCTTTTCCTCTTCAGCAGCGGCTTCAGTTGTCGCAGCTACACCTTGGACCGTAGCCATAGCCACCGGAGCTGCGGCGCTAACACCGAATTCCTCTTCTAGTGCCTTAACTAATTCAGCCAAATCTAATACCGACATTCCCTTTATAGATTCAAGAATCTCATCTTTATTCATAATTCCAGCTACCCTCCTATTCATATGAAACGTATAACGTTTTTAAGTATTATTTATAATTTACTGTATATTGATTATTTACAGTTGTTCCACTCTTCCCTGAAGAACTCTGGCTAATCCAGTGATTGGAGCGTCCAGTACTCTAGCCAATCCCGTAATCGGTGATTGTATCTGCCCAATAAGCTTTGATATTAGCTCATCCTTCGAAGGCAATGCGGCAAGATCATTGATCTCCTTTTCACTTAGAACACGCTCTCCCATCACACCATTCTTAATTTTAATGGGAAGCCGACTGGATTTAATAAATTCCACTAAAGCCTTCGCGGGAGCAACAGGATCTGTGTATCCGAAAGCCAGTCCAGTTGGACCATCTATAATTTCCTGTATATTAGGATTGTCTGATTCTTTCGCCGCCAGCAAGGCCAGAGTATTCTTAACAATGTGGTAAGAAACTTCGCTCTCCCTCAGGGCTCTTCGTAATTCAGTCATGTTTGTAACAGACATACCTGTATAATCAGTGGAAATAGCTATGGTAGATCCATCGATCCAATTTTTTATCTTCGCAACTTGATCAATCTTATCTTGTGTTGGCAACAGTCACCTCAATACTATGTATATTTTATCTAGATACCCATAAAAAAAGCCCTGAGCCTCAAACTCAGGGTTTTCAGGAACATTCAGTAAATGTTCTAAACGTCTACCCAGAGCCTCGGCAGGCAGTATATTTTACCGAATAAAATTCGGAACCTACTATCTTTGGCGTTAATTTATTCTACTTTAAGATCCGTGGCACTTACAACATCCATACTTATGCTGGGCCCCATTGTGGTCGTAATATAGGCTGACCTGATAAATTGTCCTTTCACACCGCTAGGCCTCGCCCTAACTATATTATCCATCAGTGATGTTAAATTATCCAGTAGCTGCGTTTCATCGAAGCTTGCTTTGCCTATTGCACAATGTATCAAAGAGGTTCGATCTAATCGGTACTCCACTCGACCTTTTTTTGCATCAGCTATGGCTCGAGGAACGTCTTCTGGTTGAACAACGGTACCTGTTCGCGGGTTAGGCATGAGTCCTCTTCGACCTAAAATACGACCAAGTTTCCCGATCTTTCCCATAACATCAGGTGTAGCTACAGAAACGTCAAAATCAACCCATCCACCCTCAATCTTCTTAATTATTTCATCGCTACCAACAAAATCAGCCCCAGCATTTTCCGCAATTGATATTGTCTCACCTTGGCCGAAAACCAATACTCTTATTTTCTTACCTGTACCATGAGGAAGAATAGCTACTCCTCTGACCATTTGATCAGCATGGCGAGGGTCCGCGCCTGTTCTAAGGTGTAATTCGACAGTTTCGTCAAATGTGGCAGTAGCGCCCTGTTTGGCAAGGGCAATAGCTTCGGATGGTTCGTAATTCTTTTCCCTGTCTATAAGAGCTGCGGAGTTCCTATATCGTTTACCATGTTCAGGCATTAAACTTCCTTAATTACTTTTCTTTACCCTTCTACTTGCACACCCATGCTACGAGCTGTACCTTCAATAATTTTGATAGCGCCTTCTAGGTCTGCTGCATTCAGATCTTTCATCTTTATTTCAGCGATCTCCTGGACTTTGGACCTAGGTACAGTCGCGATTTTTTCTGCTAACGGGCTCCCACTTCCTTTTTCGATACCAGCTGCCTTCCTGAGCAATTCTGATGCGGGAGGTGTCTTCGTGATGAAAGTGAACGACCTGTCTTCGAAGACCGTTATTTCCACTGGAACAATTGTACCAGACTGCGACCCTGTTTTTTCGTTATATTCTTTAACGAAAAACATTATGTTAACCCCATGTTGTCCTAAGGCAGGCCCAACAGGTGGAGCAGGAGTCGCTTTGCCTCCCTCAATTTGCAATTTAATTATAGCTCTAACTTTCTTTGCCAATTAAATCCTCTTAATCACGCTCTCTCAATTTGTAAAAAGTCCAACTCAACAGGTGTTTCCCGTCCAAAGAATGAAACCAAAACCTTCACCTTCGAACGATCCGTGTAAACTTCGTCAACAACACCCAGGAAATCAACAAAAGGCCCATCAGTTATTCTAACACTTTGGCCCTTTGTATATCCTACTCTGATTCTAGGTTTATCAGATTCCATCTGAACTAGTATTGCATCTACCTCTTTCTGTTCAAGTGGAACCGGTTTAGGACGACTTTCTCTTTCATCTTCAGCAGAAACGAATCCGGTCACCCCAGGTGTATTTCTGACAACATGCCAACTATCGTCGTCCATCAGCATGTGTACTAAAAGATAGCCAGGGAAAACTTTCCGGGGTACGGATTTCCTTCTGCCGCCTTTAATCTCGACATGTTCTTCAGTCGGAACAACTACTCTAAGTATACGATCTCCAAGGTCCATAGTAGATATACGTTGTTCTAAATTCTTCTTAACACGCTCTTCGTGTCCAGAGTATGCGTGCAGTATGTACCAACGAGGTTCTATGGTTTCAGTAACACTCATGTATTAATTTCCAAGTATGAAATCAAAAATTTTCGCAAAGCCCAAATCTACGAATCCTAGGAAGATCCCTACGGCAGCTGATACGGCAATCACCATAAGGCTCAATCTCATAGTCTCCTGACGCGACGGCCAAGTAACTCTTTTTAATTCAGCTATTACATCCCCTATTGCCCTGAAGTTAAATATACGCCGGGCTGCCCTTGACCCTACTCTTCGCGGAACGCCCGAATCTCTAACCATACCTAATTACCTGACCTCTCTGTGTAAAGTATGATTTCTACACCGTGGACAATATTTATTTAATTCGATTCTCTGCGGATCATTACGTCTATTCTTAGAAGTATGATACGTACGTTCCCTACAGTCTGTACACCCGAGATTCACGAGAGTACGATTATCTCCTCGACGTGCCATCGAATCCCTCTACATCCGTTATTAATATTTATTAGCAAATAGCCAGCTGGTATTTATATGTTTATTACTTTTGGGTAAACTAAAATCAGTCTAAAACCTTAGTCACAACGCCTGAACCTACAGTTCTTCCACCTTCTCGTACCGCAAACCGTAATTGTTCTTCTAGAGCCACAGGCAGTATCAATTTAATTTTCATCTCGATATTGTCGCCGGGCATTACCATCTCCACACCTTCTGGCAATTCTATCTCTCCAGTAACGTCGGTGGTTCGTATATAAAACTGAGGCTTATAGCCTTGGAAAAACGGAGTATGACGACCGCCTTCTTCCTTACTCAGGACATATACTTGAGCACTAACTTCTTGATGGGGAATCATCGTCCCAGGATCCGCAAGAACCTGTCCTCTCTCTATCCCATCTCTATCCCCCCCCCTTAACAGGACACCAACGGCATCTCCAGGTTCCCCTTCATCCAAGAGCTTGTG
>CAYSLK010000108.1:0-13908 GCA_964431885.1 uncultured Dehalococcoidia bacterium
ATTCGAAGTCATGTTTAGGATTGCTTGTATCAATTGCTCGTTTAGTCATCGTTAAGATATATGAACCTGGATGGCAGTTTTTAATGTGTCCATACGAGATAATGGTCCCTATATATGATAATGGTCCCTATATATTATGATAATGGTCCCTATATATAAGGTAAGGATACTACGATACATCAGAAGAACTGCCAAATTATTTTTTAATTAACATCTTATCTGTAACATGTTAAAATGTTATCTGCAACCAATCCCAACCAGGAACGGTGAGCGTTACATTAACTAAAGTAAGGTTACCTGACCTACGCCGATTAACGCGTATGGTTATAAATCGACAACATTTGATTTCAACCACTTTTGTGATGTTTTGCGAAAGCCTTCCGGGTCGACATGAAAAATGAGGACTGGAAGGCTTTCGCTTTTTATTTAACTTGGTCAGTATGATGAAGGAAAGAATTCTAAAAGTGACAAATACTATTACTGACATACCTGGTATCAAAGTAGGGCATTATACAGATACGAATGCTGGCACGGGGTGTACAGTAATCCTCACTGAGGATGGAGCAATTGCAGGTGTCGACGTAAAAGGCTCGGCACCGGGCACTAGAGAAACTGAATTACTCCGTCCTATGAACCTAGTCTCAGAAATCCATGCTGTATTATTAAGTGGTGGCAGCACCTTTGGTCTTGACGCCGCCTCAGGAGTCGTACGGTATCTAGAAGAATTGGGGGTCGGAATCAAATTCGGTGAGTTTAAAATTCCCATAGTCTCATCAGCCATCCTGTTTGATCTGGGATTACTGAGAGGTGACATACGGCCTGGACCAAATGAAGGTTATATGGCATGTCAAAATGCCTCAACATCCGTTACAGACCAGGGAACTGTGGGGGCTGGCACCGGTGCCACAGTAGCAAAGCTCTTGGGTATGGACCGAGCAGTTAAGGGCGGCATAGGTACCTCAAGTATAGATTTAGGCAATGGATTGAGGGTTGGAGCAATAGTAGCAGTTAATTCACTGGGGGGTATTTACAATCCCGAAGACGGATCTCTTATAGCAGGACCCAGAAGTACGGATGACTCCGAAATGCATGACTCAATGAAACTTATCACATCGACAGACACCAATTTACCTACAACCAATGAAAGCTCCAATACCACTCTCGGAATAGTAGCCACCAATGCTACTTTAACAAAGGAGCAAGCAAATAAATTAGCTTCGGTAGCTCACGATGGGCTTGCTATGGCTGTGAGGCCAGCCCACTCTATGAATGATGGAGACGTTGTATTCGCTCTCTCTACAAAAGCTACCAGTCAAGATGTAAATATAAATCAGCTCTGTGCGGCGTCCGTTCTCTCTCTGAGCAAAGCTATATTAAACGGAGTGCAATTCGCCAGAGGTCTAGGCAGTATACCAGGAGTAGGAGAGATTAAAGGCAATGACAAACTTTAACAGAAAGTCCAGGCTGGGTTTCATAGGGGCAGGAGCGGTAGGAGGTTCCTTAGCCGTAGGTTTATCGCTTAAAGGCTACAATATTGAGGGTGTTTCAAGTAGGACATATGCTTCAGCGGAAAGCTTAGCCAATCGGATAGAAGGGTGTACAGCATATCGTAATGAGCAGGCAGTGGCCGACAATACCGACATCGTTTTCATAACCACGCCAGATGACATCATTCCCAAAGTAGCCCAGTCAATTTCCTGGTTACCTGGTCAAGGGGTTGTACATTGTTCAGGCGCATCCTCTACAGACATTTTAGATAGTGCCACAGAAATGGGAGCCATTCCAGGAGCGGCTCATCCTCTGCAGGCATTTTCATCGATTGATGAAGGCGTAGAGAACCTCCCAGGAATCACCTTTGGAATTGAAGGAGATACCGCGATGAAACTGTTCCTACAACACATGGCGGAAGATCTAAATTGCACAGCAGTCTTCCTTAGACCTGAAGATAAAGCCGTTTACCATATTACAGCGGTTATGCTGGGAGGACTCTTATTAGGCTACACAGCGGCTGTGTCTGCCTTGTGGGATCATATCGGACTTGATCGATCACAGGCATTGAACGCTCTGTTGGGTATCATGAAAGGCAGTATTAACAATATGACAGCCCAGGGTATGCCAAATGCTATGGCTGGTCCCTATACCCGCGGTGACATAGGAACCATAAGGAAACATGTAGAAACGTTAAACTCCAGGGCTCCAAATATTCTTCAGGCATACATAGAGGTTGCCAAAATAGGACTTCCTTTTTCTGTCGACAAAGGAAGTATAACCGAGGAGCAGTCTAAGGAAATTACAGATATATTAAACGAATTTAAGGGCGACAGTTAAACAGAAGACTCACATTTAATAGGCCCTCACTCTTTAAACCATACGAGGAGGTACCAAGTTGCGTGTGACCATAAACCAGTTACAAGAAATGAAAAATTGTGGCGAGAAAATCTCCATGATTACAGCATACGACTACACTTCAGGTAAACTGTTGGAGGAAGTCGGTATACCTATAATTCTGGTAGGGGATAGTCTGGGCCAAGTCATCTTAGGCTATGACTCCACAATACCTGTAACGATGGCTGATATGATCCATCATACAAAGGCTGTAGTTAGAGGCACCGAGAAGTCCCATATAGTAGCCGATTTACCCTTCCTGACTTATCAAGCCTCAATTGACGATGCACTTTATAATGCCGGGAGGCTTTTAAAGGAAGGCGGGGCACAGTCCGTCAAAGTGGAAGGTGGACAAAAAATTGCTAAAACGGTCAGTCAGATGGTAGACATAGGTATTCCGGTGATGGGACATATTGGCCTCACACCGCAATCCGTTAATCAACTCGGAGGATACAAGGTCCAAGGTAAAACATCTGATTCCGCGGCAGAATTGATTGAGGATGCCAAAGCACTAGAAAATGCTGGAGTATATGCTTTAGTTCTCGAATCAATTCCAATTCCGTTAGGGAAACTAATCACCGAACAGATAACTATACCTACAATTGGAATAGGCGCGGGAGTCCATTGCGATGGCCAAGTCCAAGTCTTTCACGATCTTTTAGGACTTTTTACAGACTTCACACCTCGCCACGCCCGTCAATACAGTAAACTAAATGAAATCATAAAGACAGCCGTGTCGTCCTATATAGATGAAGTCAAGACAGGGGATTTTCCTTCCAAACGGGAAAGTTTCGACGTAAAGGACAATATCCTAAAAGAATTAACATGATTAAATACTTGCTTGGAATTCGCAAAACGGGAGAGAACATCACATCGAAATTGTAAAGCGTATATCTCAATTTAGTGATATCTGTTAGATATCCACCAAACCTCTTGGTTTAGTCCCTACCATGGGCTCGTTACATAGCGGACATATGGCGCTGATTAATACTTCTCGTAAGGACAATCGAACATTGGCTGCGACCATTTTTGTAAATCCCACTCAATTTAATGATGACGATGACTTCACGAGATACCCTCGAGACATTAAAACGGACCTGTCTATGCTTGAGAAAGCTGGAGTCGACATAGTATTCACTCCAAGCTTAGTAGAAATGTATCCTCCTGGAATCAGCACATTCGTTGATGCCGGTCATTTGGGCGATATTCTAGAAGGAAAATACCGGCCAGGTCATTTTAAAGGTGTAGCGACCATAGTTACCAAGATCCTATCCATATCGAGACCGACCAGAACTTATTTTGGCCAGAAGGACGCTCAGCAATGCGCAGTAATTAAAAAGATTAATAGAGATCTGAACCTGGGAACAGAAATTGTGATTGTACCCACTATTCGTGACAGTGATGGTCTGGCCCTAAGTAGTCGTAATTTATACCTTTCTTCAGACGAAAAAGAAGCAGCTAGAACACTGTATCGATCTCTGTGTTTATCAAAAACTTTATGGGATCATGGAGAGAATAACTCGGAGAAGATCAAGCGTAAAATGACAGAACTGATTTATACTGAACCGTTAGCTTCGATAGACTACATCAGTATAGCTAATACTGAGACACTCGAAGAAATTGAATTTATAACGGGTCCTTCGTTGGTCTCCTTAGCTGTCTGGATAGGAGAAACCAGGCTTATAGATAATATAACCCTTTGCCCGGAAATTAAGAGTTAGCAAAAGATAGCCCGAAAACGATTATTCGTTCAACTCCAGTCAATTTAACCTTTACCTTTCCAAAAACAGAGGGGGTTAGTGTTGGAAATACTGATCACAAATGACGATGGCATTAGTTCTTCCGGATTATGTAAACTGTCTGAAAGCTTATACCCCTTGGGTAATGTCACTGTCGTGGCTCCAGCTAAAGATCAAAGTGGCATAGGAGCCGCAATCACACTTAGGAAGCCTATAAGAGCCCATTCAATTAAATTTCCCGTTCCTGCAGTCAATGCTTTTTCAGTGGAGGGCACGCCAGGGGATTGTGTTATTCTGGCCATAGAGACACTGATGAAAAAACCTCCGGACCTAATTATTTCAGGTATAAACAGAGGTGCTAATATGGGATTGGATATTTTTCTCTCTGGTACCGTCGGCGCGGCGTTACAAGGCTATTTCCGTAATATCCCCTCAATCGCCGTATCAATCTCATCCCTTAATGAAATTTGCTATGACGCAGCCGTACAAACCACAAATTCTCTAACTCGTAACATAGGTAATCACAATTTACCGGCACCTTTTTTACTCAACATAAATCTCCCAAATCAAAAGCTACACAATATAACCGGGATTGCGATAACCTCTTTAGCTTACAGTGCCTACTTGGGCCAGGTAGAAGAAAAAAAAGAGGGACTTAACACACACTACTTGATTAATCTAAACAAGCCTAATAACGCGCCTATACCGGAAGGAACGGACGTGTATGCCGTAAACAATAGACGTATTTCGATTACGCCGATAGAAGATCTTTTCTTGGCAGGCCACCATTCTGACAACTTTGATTGTCTTGTAGATAAGGTCTCTAGTGACCTAGGTCTAGATATTAATAGTTGACACATTAAGGCCTGCAAACGAAAATACTTAAAATTCTATTAATCCATCTGATTCAGGAGACAACTCCAATGATTTATGAATACCGTGTTTACGAAGCAGCCCCTGGAAAAATGCCCGCACTAAATTCTAGATTTCGTGACCACACCTTAAGAATATTTGAAAGACTTGGTGCTACAAATATCGGTTATTGGACTACAACTATCGGAGGATCCAGTGACCAATTAATTTACATTCTTGGATTTAATGATATGGCCCATTACGAAGAATTTTGGAAAGCATTCTACATAGATGAAGAATGGCAAAAGGTGAAGTCTGAATCAGAAGTAGATGGTGCTCTCACAACCAGAATATTCAACACAATACTAACTCCAACCGATTATTCACCATTAAGTTAATTGCCCTTATTCTGTTTAGTTTCTGGGAAATAAGCTTAGTATTAGTTATATGCTTATACATCTTCTATGAACTAAAGCGTAAGATTGATCCGAAGGAGGTCTTATATATCATGAGCAACACATCTGGGCGAATCGCTATTGTTGGTGTAGCCGAATCGGATGAGATAGGTAAAGTTCCAAACAAATCATCTTTGCAACACCATGCAGAAGCGGCCTATAACGCCTTAGAAGATGCAGGGTTATCGATTAAAGATGTAAATGGTCTTCTATCAGCAGGATTTTCAACTCTCGTTATTGCTGAATACTTGGGTATTAACCCAAAATTTACCGATGGAACTGCTGTGGGAGGATCATCTTTTATTATCCATATAGCGCACGCGATGGCAGCCATAAAGGCTGGATACTGTGATGTAGCCTTAGTTACGCATGGGGAAGCGGGTCGTAGCGCCAGAAATAGGCCACGCCTTAACTTATCTGAACCTGGTCCTCAATTCGAAATGCCTTACGGATTTATAGGGGCTCCTGTATTGTATTCCCTAGCTGCTAACAGATATATGCATCAGCATGGTGAAACTAGAACTAGAGAGGCTATGGCTGAAATAGCAATAGCTACACGTAAATGGGCTCTTATGAATCCTAAAGCATATATGAAAGAATCTATGACAGCAGATGACTATCACAATTCGAGGTGGATTTCATGGCCTTTTCATCTACTTGATTGTTGTTTAGTGACAGATGCAGGTGGAGCTTATGTTATAACTACAGAAGAAAGAGCTAGAGACCTTAAAAAGAAACCTATATGGGTTCTAGGAGCTGCGGAGGGTCATGACCACGGTATTATCAGCCAAATGCCGGATATGACATCGACCTGGGCTAGATACTCTGGTCCAACGGCACTAAAAAAAGCCGGCATTACTCACTCCGATATTGATCTTGCTATGATATACGACTCATTTACGTACACAGTCCTCGCAACATTAGAAAGTTTGGGGTTTTGTGGCCCGGGGGAGGCACCTGACTTCGTTAAAGACCAACGCACCGCTCCCGGAGGGGCTTTCCCGATGAACACATCAGGTGGTGGCCTTTCATATACTCACTCAGGTATGTATGGAATGTTCTTGGTACTTGAAGCTGTCAGACAACTAAGAGGCGAAACTGGCCAACGACAGTTAAGCAATCCAAAATTAGCATTAATTAACGGTACCGGTGGATCACTATCTTCAACTGGTACGGTAATATTGGGCAACGAATAAAAATAACCAGGTGAACAGAAAGGATCTTGTTCATGTCGCCAACCTATAACAAGCCAATACCTTCTCCTCAAGGAGAATCTGATTTCTACTGGCAGAAGGCAAAAGATCACGAGCTCTGGTTAAGAAAATGTAATCACTGCAATAGAGCATATTTTTACCCGAGAGACATATCGCCATGCTGCTTCTCGAGAAATACAAGTTGGATTAAAGCTAGTGGAGAAGCAACGTTATTCTCATATGGTATAGTCCACCGGTCGCCTCATCCTGCCTTCAATGAAGACTCACCATACGTTGTCGCGATAGTGCAATTGGCGGAAGGGCCCAAAATGCCCACTAACATTATCACCCAAGAAACACCCACTCCAGAAAATATAAGGATCGGGATGCCTTTACAAGTGATCTTCGAAGACATTTCCGATGAAATATCGCTAGTGAAATTTACACCCATTACCTGATTCAATAGTAATACCTAATCAAGATAATGAGACCATGAGTCTCATTAGACTGTTTAAAATGTGAGTGTGCTAAATGAAAATCGGAGTTGTATTCCCTCAGGCTGAATTAGGCAGTGACGTTAATGCTATTAGAGAGTACGTTCTATCTGCTGAAGACATAGGCTACACCCACATCTTTATAGCTGACCATGTTTTAGGTGCAGATCCCAAATATCACCTTTCTCCTGACGCTTCATCAATGTCACGTAGTCTAAGTGCAGAATACTCTCACGAAAGTGTAGTTCACGAACCTTTCACTTTAATGGCCTATATCGCGGCTTTAACGAAGACCTTGGAGCTCACCACAGGTATACTGATTCTCCCCCAAAGACAAACGGCACTTGTCGCCAAACAAGCCGCTGAAATTGATGTTTTGAGTGGTGGACGTATGAGATTAGGAATAGGGGTGGGTTGGAATCCCGTAGAATTTGAAGCGCTAGGAGAGAATTTTCACGACCGTGGCCAGAGAAGTGAAGAACAAATTGAGGTAATGAGATCACTTTGGACAAATAGCGTAGTAGATTTCCATGGGAAATGGCACAACATTACCCATGCGGGTATCAATCCTAGACCCATTCAACATTCCATACCTGTATGGATAGGAGCTGGAAGCGGTCCTACATTGGTTCCAAGTAATCAAATATTGAGAAGAATTGCACGTATAGCAGATGGTTGGTTCCCTATGTTTCCCCCAGACGGGCGAGCTCAATTCACTACAGACCGTATACGTCAGCACGCTGAAGAGATCGGAAGGAATCCCGACAGTATCGGTATGGAGGGGCGGGTAAGAACGGCCAACAAAACACAAAGAGAATGGTCTCAAGAAATCAAAGCATGGGAATTAATTGGAGCAAGCCACCTGGCAGTGGAGACAAGAAAAGCAGGCCTAAAATTCCCTAATCAACATATAGAAGTTTTGCGACAATTCAAGGCGACTCTACATTGTTAGCTACAGTTATTGAAATCTTTTAAGAGTTCGCTCAATCCACCTATAATTTTATCAGGCTTTACGTTCATGTTCTCGGGTAAACCATCACCAACGTTATCTACCCAGATACCCTTAATTCCCAATTTCTTAGGAACAACCACTTCCCATTCCAAATTATCTCCAATCATCCAAGTATCCTGAGGCGACGAACCAAGATGTCCCAACGCATGACGATATACTCTCTCGTCCGGCTTACCAAAGCCGAATTGATCTTCAATAACAATACAATCAAAGTAGGATTCTAACCCAAATTTGGTGATCTTACCCCATTGCAAAGGCCCGTTCCCATTGGTAATCAAAGCTAACTTGACGCCTATTTCCAACAATCTCGAAAGTAAATCGATAGCACCTGGGAATGGATGTATCTGCTCATCCCGACCGGTCTGGTAAGCCTCTCCCATTTCAGAAGCTATTACAATATCCTCTACACCCAATCTTGTAAGGGCCCACAATGCTACTTCCTTAGCCGATTCTGAAGGATTAAGACGGCCTTTACGATGTCGCTCTGGATTACTCCAATATAATGCTCTCTCAATTTCAATGGCAGTAAACAACTGTTCACTATCGCATTTTTCTAATCTATCGGCAAACTTTTTAGAAACTGTACACCAAATTTGGCCGGCCAAAGTAGTACTGGCAAGAATTGTATCATCCAGATCAAAAAGAATAGCTTTAGGTAACTGATAATTCATATTGTGTTTTAAGCAACCTTGTTCATTAATTTACCATTAAGTTTCCTCAGAATTGCATTCTCCACAATCGCATAATCTACGAAGCATGTCGAATGGATAAATGCCAGTGTAATGCCCATCACTCCACAAAAACTGGACAGCATATCTACCTACCATAAGATAATCTTCAGCTCTAATATCTGAAGGGACGGTCGCCGGATCGAGTAATTTGCGTCTGCTCCATTCTTCGACGCATTCAGCACATCCACAATTTATTCTCAAAGCTTTCGTACCGTATTGACTCCGGTGACAATCGTTCCATTGAATCGTAATACTGTCTTCCGTTAACTTAATATCGTCGACACTCAATTTAGCTGTCATCAAGACTCCTCTTAAAATACCTCGCACATTAGACATGGACTGAGACATAGGACCTCATGGATTTAATTGAAGTAGAACATAGGTAAGGCACCAAACATCACCTATGAACAACGTATAATTCCCTTTCCTTGAGAGGCAATTCTAACCATACACCACCTCTACGATGACTTTCAGCTATGGCGAAACATGCTTCAGTAATGTGATGTGACAAATCCACGTTGCTACGAGTCGGTTCTCCTGTCTCATACGAATTTACGATATCTTCCATCAACCATATAACACTGCTAGTTAGTTCGACAGACGGACTAACAACATTCTCCCAATTCCCCGGAATTGGTAATCCTGTCATAGGATGTAATCCTGGGCTTGATCCTGTTTTCCGTACAATTATTTCCAAACCTCCATTTTGAATTCGTACTGCTCCTTCACTTCCTATTACTTCGTATTCTTCAGCCCCTCCAGGAATGGAGAATCCTCTTATTCCGTTAGAGAACAGAACTTCGAAATTAGCGTTTGGGTCTTCTTGCATAAAATTATCTTTAATCTCTAAATTCCGCGGTTCCAGTTCACCTCTGACTGCATGTATCAATGGATCTCCCAACAAGTAAGAAAAAGTGTCTATCTCGTGAATCTTGTTATGAAGTAATGGGGTACGGTTATAATAAATGGCAGTCTTCGGCTCGCCGATCTCCCCGCGAGCGATCAATTTAGCAACAGCCTCAAATCGCGTATCGAAACGTCTTAAAACGCCTTGGTTGAACAAAGTTCCGTTATTCCTACACGCATCTAGTACAGCGTCAGCCTCAGCCAGTGACCCTCCCATAGCTTTTTCTAAGTAAAGCATGGGCACCCCCGCGTTAGCAACTGCAACGCCCATCTCGGAATGCAGGGGACCATTTGTTAAAACGGCCACCATGTCAGGGCGTTCCTTCTCAATCATATGCATGTAATTTTCGTAAACAGCGTCGATTTCCCAACGCTCGGCAAAGGCTTCACGTTTAGTAGAATCTATATCTGCCCCAGCAACAAGTTCAAGACGTTCGCTAGCCTTGCATGACGCCGCTACTGATACTTTCCCACCGAGTGGAACACTATAGCCACGAATGTCATGTCCTTCGTCGTCTATCGTGCTGGCCATTCTACCTAGCCCAACAATTGCAACGCGATATGTTTTCATCAATGCCTCCTGTGACTCTGATCTGTTATCAAGTAGATAAATGATTCCTCAGTAATACCTTTGGACAGTGGGCCATAGTAATATCCGTAATAACGCAATGTCAACATGCCATATAGAATCTTACACTTAATAGAAAGGTTTTGGGAATTAAATAGAGTTATCAATTGATATGTGATTATTAGGTTAGCCAAGGTGGAAAGTTAAGTGTAAAATGATTAGTATTATGTCTCCCTTGTACCATGAAGGTCACAAAATTGATCTTGCCTACAATAAAACACTGTTCGACTACGCAGATAAGCTAAAGATTAGAGTACCGACGTCCTGTGGCAGAAATGGTGACTGCCACGAATGCATAGTCGAAGTAAAAACAGGATCTCATGGATTAAATCTTCCAGGCTCTTCAGAAAGTTTCCTGAAGGATAACTATCGCTTGGCATGCCAGGCTAAAATTCTTGATATAGACACCGATATAGAATTCTCCGTATTGCGTCGTCAACCTCAGATACTCACACACGCTACGAGGCGTCCTTTCGAGATTGCCCCACTAACGACACACCGAGAAGGGGGAGTATATTATAACCAGAACCGTATAGACGAATATAGAGGCGGAATCCTTGGAGTCGCAGTTGACTTAGGCACCACAACGGTTGCAATCAATCTTTCCAACCTGGAAACTGGTGATGTTATTGCAACCACATCCTTTGAAAATCCCCAAAGATTCGGTGGCAGTGATATTATGCACCGCATCTCATACGATGGAGGAGAATACAAAGGAGAACTTAAAAACACAATCATCTCTGCTATCAACTTCGAGATAGGGGAAATGACAAGAGCGCCGAATTTACATAGGCGACTTATCTACGAAATTGTTATAGTAGGCAACACGACTATGAGAGACATTTTATTTGGGATAAATGTCGAAACGATAGGTGAGAAACCATATAAATCAATTACAGAACTTGAAATGGAAAAAGGGTTACGGCAAAGCACTTCACTAAATGTGCCAGCGAAAGACTTAGGGCTCCGTGTGTTCCCAAACGCTAACGTATATGGTGGGCCCATACTTGGATGTCATGTAGGGGCAGATATAGCAGCAGATTTGCTAACGATAGCCATGGACCAAGAAGAAGAAAACGTGATGCTGGTAGACATTGGAACCAATACAGAAGTTATAGTAGGTAACAGACACCGTATGTTGGCGGCCTCATGCCCAGCCGGGCCAGCTTTCGAAGGTGGTGAAGTCAAATATGGAATGCCTGGGTACAATGGGGCTGTCGAATCTATACAAATATCAAAAGGCCAGGTGAATTATACAACCATTGGTGACGGTACACCCCAAGGAATATGTGGCTCAGGGTTAGTCGATCTTTTAGCCGAGTTACGCAAATCTGGAACTATGACAGAACTTGGAGCACTAAAAGACGGAGAATTCGAGTTTTTCTTCGTCCCTGAGAATTCGCTGTCTATATCAAGGAAAGATATAAGTGCTCTAGCGCAAGCAAAGTCGGCAAATTTTTCGGGACAGTTCATACTTTTAAGAAACGCCAGAGAATCTATAGGGAAAATAAATAAACTTTACTTATCCGGTGGATTCGCAAACTTCATAGACGTGGAAAATGCGAAAAACATCGGGTTTATAGCTGACATACCATCAGACCGAGTTGTTAAAGTCGGTAATGCATCCTTAGAGGGTGCAACAATAATGTTGCTGTCAGGAACTTTACGAAATACCATAGAACGATTGATCCTTAATGTAGAACACGTAGAATTGGAGACTACTCCAGATTTTTTTGACATTTTTGTTGAAGGATGCATGTTTAAACCAATGATAATGCCGAGCCGCGACTTCAACAAACAAACTTCGTGATTCTAAAACAGCAAAAGTCGAGGTATATTCCATGACTTCTAAAGTATTAATTACAGATTATGTGTGGTCTTCTATAGAACCTGAACGCACGGTGCTGTCCAAAATAGGAGTTGAGTTAATTATCGCACCAGATGGGAACGAAGAGACTTTAGTCAAAATGGTAGAGAACGTCAACGGAATACTAACTTGCTTTGCTAAGGTCACACCAAATGTTATAAAAGCAGCTAAAAAATGTGTCGTCATCGGAAGATTTGGTGTTGGTGTAGACAATATTTCCGTAGAAACTGCAACAGAGTTAGGAATAGCAGTAACTTATGTCCCTGATTACTGCATGGATGAGGTAGCAGAACACGTTTTGGCTATGCTATTAGCCTGGAATCGACGTATCGTAATGTTCGACAATTCTGTGAAAACAGACGGCTGGGGCAGCTTGCCCTTGAGCATGCGAATAATGAGACTACGTGGTAAAAAACTTGGAGTAATTGGATTCGGCAGAATTGGTAATGCAGTTGCAACAAGAGCCGCAGCTTTGGGTCTGGAAATATTAACATTTGATCCAAATCTAACAGCAGAAGTAGCAATAGCGCAGGGGGTAAGAATGGTAAGTCTGACTACCCTTTTGGAAGAGTCAGACTTTGTGACACTACATGCCCCTCTAACCACAAATACCGAAAACCTAATTGGAAAAGATCAGCTGAACATGATGAAAAAAGATGCGTTCCTAATAAACGCCGCACGAGGTGGTCTAATCAACGAAAATGATCTTTATGATGCCTTGATCAATGGCAAGATAGCCGGAGCAGGTTTAGACGTTATGGTAGATCCCTCTCCATCTGTTAGTCACCCCCTTCTCGGCCTTAATAACGTTATAGTGACACCACATACTGCATTCTTTTCGCAAGAATCAGTGTTAGAGCTGGAAGTAAGAGCAGCTGAGGAAGTCGCCAGAGTGTTAACCGGGACTATGCCTCAAAACTTAGTAAATATGGAAGTCCTGTCACATCCTAATCCGAGACATAGTTTAAGACCAAGATAGTCATATCTTATCCAATTATTATCCACTGCCCGCAGAGTGTCATAAATATATGACCCTGTGATATCAGAAGGAATATATCACTTTAACCTTTCTTAAGAGGTATGAAAGGATCGTGAAGACACAAGCAATTATCAAATTCCACGAACTAGCTCTTAAAGGCAAAAATCGGCCGATTTTCATACGTCGATTGGTAGAAAATTTAAGAGTTTGTCTTGAGGATACGGATGTACAAAGAGTGTGGGAAGGCCACATGTTTATTGGCCTAACCTTACCAGATAACGCTGACTGGGAAACTATCAGTAATCGTGTTAAAGATTGCCTGGGAGTTGCAAAATTCTATCGAGCTGCTGCAGTCGATTTAGATCTAAATCGCGTTAAAAGATACCTCGATTCAACTTTAAAAAACATGCCCTTCTCGAGCTTCAGGATTACAGCTCACAGAACCGACAAGCGATTCCCATTAGATTCAAGGGCGATCAATCAACAGTTAGGAAGCTACGTCCAAGAGATATCTGCTGCTCGTGTCAATTTATCGGAGCCAGACTTAGTGATTTTTGTTGATGTTTTGTCTAAAGATATTCTCGTTTATTTTGATGAAATAATAGGCCCTGGAGGATTACCCGTAGGTAGCAGTGGTAAAGTTATGACCTTATTGTCAGGGTGTATT